>JBAVZX010001019.1:0-2422 GCA_049589015.1 Phormidium sp.
AGCTTGACCTGCATAAACAGCAGCACTTCCCACAGTTCCAGCGGCTCCCGCTACTGCACCTCCAACTGCTCCAGCAGCACCCGCAACTGCTCCTAACCATCCTCCCCAAGAAGGTTGATTTTTTACAGTTAATTGACTTGCTGGCTCAACATTGACAATAGCAGCAGCAGATTGATCTTCAACAACTATTTCAGGTGTAATAACAGTTGAATCTACCTGTTCATTTAACTCAAATTCTTCTTGCCAATCAGGGAAATCATCTCCTGTTTGTTGCCCAAAAATCTTAACTTTTTGGGAAAACTGAATGTCTAAAGCAATCAATCTTTCACGAATAACTGAAACTACAGAATCTTGCTCTGGAACTTGGGCTGATTCTAGTTTTATTTGCAAACAATCATTCTTCAGAATAGCTTTTGCAGTAATACTTTGAGAACTCAACCACTGATTAATCAGTTTAGTCAGAGCATTTACATCACCTTGTTGAGCAAGTTATTCAAAGTTCGGTACTTTCTGCGCCGCAACTTCAAATTCCTCATTCCAAGCGGGAAATTCTTCACCTGATTTTCGCCCAAAAACCTTAACTTTCTTAATAGATTCAGCACCCACGTTGCTCATCCATTTATTAATTAGTGGGACTAATACCTGTGGATTTGGTACTTGGGCAGCTTCCAGCATGATTTGTAAGCAATCATTTTTCATGGCTGCTTTCGCTGTAATTCCTTTGGGTTGCAGCGTGCGATTTATGAAAGTTGCGATCGCTTGTGCATTTCCCTGTTTAGCAAGTTCCGAGAGATTTTGTTGTTCCATATCTAGTTAGGTTAATCACACCTAACTCAAGTATTCCCAGCTACAACAGAACACTAACACAGTTAGCAAATTTCCGTACTATGGCAATCCTAAAAAGTTACATTTGAGACAATGGCTGTATCTAGGGGCGATGAGTTTCTAACCAAATTGGCAAATCAGCACTAAGAAGCTACCCTACCACTTCATCCAAAACTCTAACGTGCAACACCTCATTACTCATCAACGGTTCAATCTGGGACTCTGCGACAGTTATTACTGCAATGGTTTCTCCAACCGCATTAAACACCTCTAAACTATACCCATCCTCATCATCCGGTACAGGGTGATGTTCCACAATCGTCGCCACATCTCCCCGACACAGTTTGTACTCAGGTAAATCCTCCCGTAATGCTACTCGTGTAAAAAGTTCAAATCTCATCCTTAAACCTCCTTGTCAGGAAATAAAGTAATAAACTTTTTTGCCATATTTAGTTGTTCAGTAATATGGCAATTCTAAAAACTTATAGTCGAGACAATGGGTGTATCTAGGGGCGATGAGTTTCTAACCAAATTGGCAAATCAGCAATAGAATTAAAATCCAAAAGTGCTTCTGCCAAATCTTCTAGCAAAGCAACTGGGAGAGTGGAAAGGTGCGATCGCATTCCCTCATCTATTGTCCCAAACTTTCGAGTCAGAAGACGAACAATTAAAGCGTAAGCTTCCTGCTGAAGACCTTCTTGGCGACCTTCTTGAAGACCTTCTTGAAGACCTTCTTGAAGACCTTCCTGGCGACCTTCTTGGCGACCTTCTTGGCGACCTTCTTGAAGACCTTCTTGGCGACCTTCCTGGCGACCTTCTTGCAAAATTTCCTGATAAATCACTGATTCCCGCATTGTTTTCTCCCGAAATAATCGACGCAAAAGTGTTTGATTAAACTTTAAACCCGCTAATATTTGGATGTATGTGGATACTTCTCGTTTTTGTTCGATCGATTCTATTCTATCCACTTCTTGTGCTACTTGGGCAAGCAATTCCTCTGGTTGAGATGTCGCCGCCAAAGATGCCAATGGTAGCAAAGCGATATCAGATAAAAATATATTAGGGTCTTCTTCCCATAGTCGAATTACCCGATATTCATGGCAAGTTCTTTCTAAGACAAATGCTGTTTCAATTACCGTTCCTTCTGCGGGAGGTAACAATAAAATAATGACTTGGGTAATCGGTTTTCGGTAAAGCCGATATAACCTCGTCCAATAGTCCAGCATTCGGAAAGGTAACGGTGGTTCTGATTCGAGTTTAACCTGAAATTCTAGATGCAATATTCGCTCAGAAGTGTTAAGAAATGTCACTGAATCTGCTCGAATAGGTTCGATGCTCAATTCAGTTTTTAATACCTGCACGCTGGGCGGTAATTCTCCTAAAATCCAAGCAGCAAAACGGTCTGGATATTTTTCCGATAATAGTTTGCACAGGTTATCGAAGGACATTACATTTAGGTATTTATAATCATAAATTTCACTATATCAGTAAAAAAATCTCTCAGCAACAATGTACTATTAATTTATATTTACCGATAAGTTACTGGATACTATTGTTTAGCAACTATTTCCCCGAAGCTTTGCTGTAAGAGCTTCAT
>JBAVZX010001020.1:0-5783 GCA_049589015.1 Phormidium sp.
AGGTAAGCGTGGTTTGTACAGAACTAAACATGGTTTCTTGGTTAACGCTGATATAAATGGTGCATCTAATATCTTGAAAAAAAGTAAGAACAAGGCTTTAAGTCGAGTGTCTAGAGGTTGTTTGGCACAGCCTTTAAGGGTGAAAATCTCTTAAGAATCTCAGTGTCTTTAGACCTGAGAGTGTCAATTGTCGCCTGATAATCCAATTATGTTATTCGATTTTAGGTCTTAGATTTTCGATTATCGGCAGCCATCCCTAGCCAGTCAAGCTAAAAGCACATAATTAGTAAAAATTACCCAAGCTTAATTAATCGTAATATATTTAGTTTAATCTTTGAAAGCAAGAAACAAAAGGAAAAAATTTTTCTTCTCCCATCCTCCCAGCTACCACGTAACACAAACTACCTAATTTCAATTAATAGTTACTTTAACAGTCGGAGTGAGCGCATTTTTCTGTAAAATGCTGTATGGGATTTAGCCGAGCCAATAAAAAATCTAATGAATTCAGCCTAAAATTAGGCAACAGTTCAAAAGGTTTCCTAGAGAGGGAGAATAGTCAACCCGACTACCCCCTACTCAAGGTATCAAAGCCAGAGCTTTCAAAGCCCAAGTCAATTGGCTGGATATTTGACGGCAGTGGCAATGATTTTCACATTTGAGTTTAAGTAGAGATTGAGGTTAGGTACAGAGGTTGACCATGAGGTATCGCGGTTTTATCGTTGCACTCCTAGCATTATGCTTATGTGTGCTAACTGCTTGTAGCGACGGCTCAGCAACAGCTACCGAGCAACTGACATACGATCAAATTAGAGGCACTGGTTTAGCTAATAACTGTCCGCAGTTGGAAGAAACAACTCGCGGATCGATCGCACTTAAATCCGGTGAGTCTTACACAATTAAGGGATTGTGCTTACAACCCACCACTTTCTTTGTTAAAGAAGAACCAGTTAACAAACGCCAAGAAGCAGAATTCGTTCCCGGCAAACTACTGACTCGTTACACCTCCAGCATTGACCAAGTACAAGGCAAACTGAAGATTAACCCTGACAGTAGCTTGACCTTTGTTGAAGAAGACGGCTTAGACTTCCAAGCCATTACCGTTCAGTTACCTGGTGGCGAAAGAGTGCCTTTCTTGTTCACCATTAAAAACTTAGTAGCAACATCCCAGCCCGGTTCAGAAAGCATCAACACCTCCACCGACTTTGAAGGCCAATACAAGGTTCCTTCCTATCGGTCTGCTGCTTTCCTAGACCCCAAAGCCCGTGGTGAATCTACTGGTTATGATAGCGCCGTAGCAATTCCCTCCCAAGCCGATCGGGAAGAACTAAACCGTGCTAACATCAAACGTGCAGAAACAGGCAAAGGAAAAATTTCCCTCCGAGTAGCCAAAGTAGACAGCAACACTGGAGAAATTGCTGGTACATTTGAAAGCGAACAGCCATCAGATACCGATTTGGGAGCCGCTGAACCCAAAGAAGTGAAAATTCGTGGTGTATTTTACGCTAGAGTTGAATCAGAGGCATAAGCCAACAAAGTGGCTCAACACAGCTTGAAATCGTCAACGTAAAACAGCAAACGCTATCAATGAATTTAATGGGGGCGGGGTCAAATCGCCACAAGAAACCAAAACAATGATTTCTTCTGTTGATTATCCCGCTCCTACTTAAAAATACGTAACGCGATCGCCCAACTTTGCTTGTAATTCAATTAATCAAACTTTTACAGTACATCGATTGTTTCCATAAATTAAAAACTTCCGTAAATATTGGGTTGTTAGAGTTTATAGTAAGTGACTAAGGTAAAGATGTAACTTCACACCAGGTAAAGCAGCTGCCCTTCTGCGGGATAAATACTCACTACCAAACAATGTGATAAATTAACAAAAATTTTGGTTGGGTTCAGTTCTACTCCCAGTCTACTTAATTAAGCAAATCAGCAAAACAGAATCATTACCAAATACCGATCTTGTTACAGATCACAGCTTACAGACTGCCAAGATGATAAAACTGAATCCAAATAATCCTGGTTCAGCCTACCTACCCCTATTACTCCGCTATGTCTACCAATCTGTCCCACGATTTAAAAAATGATAGCTTGCAGTTGTTGCGAGAATACCAAAAAACTGGCTCAGCCCCCACTCGTAATGAGTTGGTAAAGCTCAACTTCGGCTTAGTAAGAAAGGAAGCACACTACTGGAGCAATCAATGTTCAGAAAGCTATGAAGACTTGCTTCAGGTAGGCTGCTTAGGATTAATTAGAGCCATAGAGCGATTTGAAATCTCCAAAGGCAACGCCTTTAGCTCGTTTGCTCTCCCCTACATTAGAGGCGAAATCCAACACTACCTCAGAGATCGCGGTTCTTCAGTCCGCATTCCCCGCCGCTGGCTAACACTACAAAGACAAGGTATAGCAGCTAGCAGAGAATTACAAACCCAGCTGCACCGCCAACCAACAGAGGCAGAAGTTGCTGCTGCCATAAAAATTCCTCCAAAAGAATGGCAAGAAATTAAATTAGCTTGTCAAAATCGTGCTCCCCTAAGTCTAGATATTCCAGTGGGAGATGAGGAAGAAGGATCTCGACCTTTAGCAGAACTCGTCCCAGATCCTCGTTACCGTAGTTTTCAGTTAGCCCAAGAAGATCAGATCCGGCTGCAACAAGCTTTAGTTAAATTAGAAGAACGAACTCGCGAAATTTTAGAATTCGTTTTCTTCTATGACCTAACCCAAAAAGAAGTAGCACAACGGTTAGACATTAGTGTAGTGACTGTCTCTCGGCGCGTTAAAAAAGGATTGGATTTACTCAAAGAGTTAATGGCAGGAAGCAACGATTGAAATCAGACGGAAAACTCCTTCATTCCATGTACTCATCAGGAAGTTTCTATAAAACCAAGTCAACCAATCACGGTGTATCTACTCATTTCCTGCACAAAAAATAGAAAAATACAAAATCAGCTTTTCCAGAACAGTAGAAACAAAACTTTAACTACAATGAATTTAACTACAATATTGCAGTTTAATATATAACAGTACTGAGCAATCACTTAAATGTCCAAAAGAAAAAACAGACATTAACATAGTGGAGGCTAAAAAACTTTTTGGGAGACAGGCAATGCGTCAATTATCATTTATTGCCTTATTTGGGACACTAGCAATTCTAATGGGTGGATGCGGTGGCGGAGAAAACGAAACCGCCACTTCTCCTTCATCTCCTACATCTGCGGCTACAACACCCGCTGCTACAACACCTGCAACTGAAGCAACACCGCAGCAATCACCAACTCAACCATTTTCCAGTCCAATGGTTGATCCGAAACCAATTCCGAAACCAATAGGGAAAGCAACACCAGGAGCAACTAAGCCCCAACCAGCGCCAAATATTATTGTTACTGCACCGCCAGAATTAACAGCACCAACAGACCCAAATCAGCGGGCAGCACAAGTACAAAAAGAAATAAATCAAGCTAACAGAGATCCTTTTGGGTTGCCCCCTTTGGAATTAAATCCACAGCAGCCAAACCCAAATGCTAATAGAACTCCTACTCAAACACCAAATAGATCTGTTCCTACAATAACTGGAGTGCCAGCAGCACAACCACCAGTAGTTAGTATTCCTAGCGCCAGTACTTCCCCAACTGGAAGGAATGTTCCTACAATAACTGGAGTGCCGGAAGCACAAGCACCAGTAGTTAGTATTCCTAGCACCAGTACTGCACCTACAGCCAGAAACGTTCCTACAATAACTGGAGTGCCGGAAGCACAAGCACCAGTAGTTAGTATTCCTAGCACCAGTACTGCGCCTACAGCCAGGAATGTTCCAACAGTGGGAGGAGTGCCATCAGCACAAGCACCAGTAGTCAGTATTCCCAGAAGGGCTACTCCGCGACAACCCGCAGGGCGTGGTACAAGAACAACACCGGGCAGAATTATACTGCAAGTACCAGTAGCTAGTTTTCCTCCTAGCCCAAGCATAACTACAAGGACTAGACAACAACCAACAGTAAGAACTCCAGCCACACGGTCCACTCGCCAAACTCAACCTGCTCAGGTCGCACGCCCACGGCAACGGACTCAACAACCTGTGATAATTGTGGCACGCCCACAGCAACGCACTCAACAACCTGTCAGAACTGTGGCACGTACACCACAACGCACTCAACAACCTCGTGCTGTAGCTAAAGCGCCACAACGCAGCCAAACACCTAACCGCACTGTAGCAGCTGCACCAAAGCCAGCACCAACTCCGGCAGTTGTGGCACCACCTGCACCCCCCCAAATTCCTACCCTACCACCTCCGCCAGATCCTATCTTGGCAAAAGCTGTGGAAGTTTCTGGAGTGGTAATTGTTGGTAGTGAACCTCAAGCAATTATCAAAGCACCGAATGAGGCAAATAGCCGTTATGTTAGAGCGGGACAGCGGTTGGCAAATGGTCAGGTGTTGGTAAAACGGATTGAATTTAATGAAGGTTCAGAACCAATTGTGATTTTGGAACAAAATGGCGTAGAAGTGGCAAAAGCTGTGGGAGAAAGACCTGCTGCACCAGCAGAACCAGGAACACAAGCTGTGATTTCTAAGTTTGCTGACAACACGCCAAGCTAATGTTTAGTTACTGGAAAAGATGAGCGAGATAGGCGAAAAAAACCAATTTCAGTACGAAGTTGAATTTCCGAGACTGCCTTTAGCGGTGTATCGAGAAATTGCTGCCCATTTGCGTCAAGTGTCAGGGGTGCAAGCAGGTTTAACACCGCAGCTGTCTCAGGATTTTGATTATCTTCAGAGTCAAGTGGGAAGTTTGTGGATTGAGTATTCGGAAACGGCTACTTCAGCTTCTCACCAACGAGTAGAGCAAATTTTGGCTTTCTATCAACAAAAATACGGCAAGGCAGTTATCGGTAATCATTAAAAGGAGAAAGGGGAAAGGGATTTAGCTTTTCTTGTTTTCTTTTTCTCCTTAATTCTTTAATTCTTTGACCAATCAACAATTCTTAAATTATGGGTACGATTCAAGCTTTACGAGGAACGAGAGATATTTTGCCAGAAGAGGTTGTTTACTGGCAAAAGGTAGAAGCAACAGCTAGGGAAATTTTGGGCAAAGCTGCTTATCAAGAAATTCGTACTCCGATTTTTGAGGAAACGGGACTTTTTGAACGTGGCATTGGTGAAGCTACTGATGTGGTTGGCAAGGAGATGTACACTTTTTTAGATCGGGGTGAACGTTCTATTACTTTGCGCCCGGAAGGTACTGCTGGAGTAGTAAGATCTTTTATCGAAAATGGTCTTTTTGCTCAAGGGGGTGTGCAGCGTCTTTGGTATACTGGGCCGATGTTTCGTTATGAACGTCCGCAAGCTGGAAGGCAAAGACAGTTTCACCAAATTGGGGTTGAGGTTTTGGGAAGTTCGGATTCTAGGGCGGATGTGGAGGTAATTGCGATCGCCAATAACATCCTACAATCTTTGGGTTTAAAATCTCTCCGTCTCGATATTAATTCTTTGGGAAATGCTGAAGATAGACAACAATATCGCCAAGCTTTGATTGATTATTTAACTCCTTATAAAAATGAGTTAGATGCTGATTCTCAAGATAGATTAACTCGCAATCCTTTGCGAATTTTAGATAGTAAGGATGAACGGACTAAGGAAATTTCTCTGAATGCTCCGAGTATTTTAGATCATCTTGGTGCGGATTCTAAACGGCATTTTGACCAAGTATTACAGTTGTTGACTGATTTGGGAATTGCTTATCAGTTAAATCCTCGGTTAGTTCGGGGTTTGGATTATTATACAC
>JBAVZX010001021.1:0-2952 GCA_049589015.1 Phormidium sp.
ATCTGTACCTTGTCCACGACCATCTACAGTTCGCAACAAAATTTCTTCAAGATTCCAAATCCTAATTTTCCCTTGCCAAAGTGGTTTATCCCAACCAACTGAAACAATAAATTTACCATTTGGGCTAAATTTTACAGCACGAACTTCACCAGTATGGGACTGAAGAGTTTTAATTAACTTTCCATTATTGACATTCCAAAGTTTAACTTTTCCATCTGTGCTAGCTGAAGCTAATATTTGCGAATCTAAGCTGAAATTTACGCTAACTACTTCTGCTGTATGAGCTTGAATAGACTTTAGTAAACTTCCATCTTTAACTCGCCAAATGTTTACAATTTTATCTCGACTACCAGAGGCAAGTAACTTCCCATCAGGACTGAAAGCTACAGTCAGGAGCTCACCTTTATGGTCTGAAAAAACTCTAAGTAAACTTCCGTCAATACGGAACAGTTTTATAGTTTTATCTCCATTTGCTGTTGCGATCATTTTACCGTCAGGACTAAAGACTACACTATAAATAGGCTCAGTACTTCTTTCAATACGGTTGCTGTCTTGAACTCCATAAACTGCTTGTTGAAGTGTATTATAAACTTGTTGAATAATTTTACTTTGTGATGGGTTTGGATTATAGATGCTGTATAATCTAAATTCTCTGAGTTTCAACCCAGCTGTTACTGCTGCTAATAAAGAGTCCATTTTTTTATCTGAAACAAAGAGCGCTTTTGAAGATGCGCTAAGAGCTTCTATTTGACCTATTTGAGCTAGTTTTTTTTGAGAGTTGGCATCTAGAGCAAATCCTATTGCTAATGCTGCTAAGATAGCAAGTCCAAATCCGGCTGTAATAGCTACTTGCAATCGTTGTTTGAGAACGCGACTTAACTTCTGTTCACTGAGTTTTCTTTGTTCTCTTTCTCGTTCGAGTTCTGCTAATAATTCCGCCCCACGTTGTTGACGGATAAAAGGTACTAAATAGTCATGAACTAACTGATAGCGATCGACAGGTAATTCTGGCACCCTAAATACTAATCCGGCTCCTACTAAAATCTTGAGTACCAAATCTAATTTGTGAGCTTCTCCGTTTAAGTTTGATTCTAATTCAGTACGAGTTTTCAAGGGGCGAGTATTGTTCTCATCAGTAAGTAAGTAAAAGACTAACTGTGCAACTTGTTCATTTTCAGAGCCACAATCTCTAATCACTTCTTCTAAAAATTGCTCAACTAGCTGTTGTTTAGATCCATGTTGTTGATATTGTTCCAATGTGGATATTTTCAAGCTTTGCAGTTGTGTTCCTACGACTTGTAATTCAATTGGTCTGACTTCATTTAATTCTTGAGATAAGTCACTTACCAATCTATCAACAAGTTTTGGTTCTAAGTAAAACTGTGTTTGTCTAGTTAAGTCTTGAATTATCCTTTTAGTGTCTGCTACAGAGAAATTACCTAGATAGTAAAGGATGTTTTTATCTAAGATGTTGTTGCTAATTACCTCTAAGTCAGTTAACCGATTAAATTCCAAGAGATAATGCAGGTAGTCTTCCCTAATTGATAACACAACTTTAAGATAGGGAATATCTAGACAATTCCGCAGGAAATCGTAAAATTCATGTCTTTGATTTGGCTCTTTACAAACAAAGAAAAATTCTTCAAATTGATCGAATATTAGGACTGTGAGCAAATTGCGATCGCAGTTCACCCCCAACTCCTGAATAATAGCTTCTGTTGAATCAAACACTTGATTAGGAAAATCAACATTTCCCATATTTCTCAAAGCTTTTGCTAACCGTTGACCAAGTTCCTTAATCCAATCAGTATAAACTCGCTGAGATACAGGCAAAACACTGCGAGAATTAATCGGTTTTTGTTGCAAAGCTGGAATAAGTCCGGCTTTAATAATCGAACTTTTTCCAACTCCTGATTGACCATGAATAACTGTTAATTTGCAATCATGGCGACGCATTCTTTCAATTAAGCGATCGACATCTTGTTGTCGTCCCGAAGCAGCAATTTCTTGAGCAACTTCTCGCGGTTTTTCCACAGGTGGTAAACTGGGATTAACTACTCTTTGTTTAGGTTGTAATCTACCCGCACCAATAAACGCCCGGAGGCTATATTGCTGCTCAATAGAACGTTGCAGCTGTTTAACTTGAAACGCCGTTAAATATTGACCTTCTTGGAAATAAGACTGTCGCAACTCTTCCAAAATCCGAAGATAGAGAGAGGGATCGTAGGTTGGTTTTGTTTCTAATTTAGCTGTTTCTAAGACTTTAATTGCTTCGGGAATTTGATTTAAGGAAAAAAGCGATCGCCCCAAAGCTAATAAATACCAACCTTGATTATAAGCACGCACCCAATCTAAGGTAATACTTCGTACCAATTCATCTTGATTTTCTGTTAAAATAAAACCAATTCTCATTGTTGAAAGAGCTTTTTCTGCAAGTTGTTTAGCTTCCATCCAAGCTGACTTAGCTAATGCTACCTCCGCCAAAAAGCCATAAGCTCTTGCTAATCGAAAAGGTTTGTAATAAACTTGATGCAAAACTAAAGCTTTTTGAGCTATAACTTCTAATTCGTCCCATTTCTCAAGTTTATTTAATGTTGCTCCTAAAGCATTAATAAATTGAGCAACTAATTGTGTTTTTTCTGTTTGCTCAAATACTCCAATACATTCCTCAAAATAAGATTTTGATTTCAGAATAGCTAGTTTATATTCTCCATGATTTTCTTCAGCATATCGCCACCACCATAATCCCAAACAATATAACAAACAGCCTTGTCGTTCTAAATTATGAGTTTCTCGCCAGTAGGCTAAACTATTCTCATAATATTGCCGCGAGATTTCGGCACTTGACCAAGAATCACGCCCCATGACAAACTCTAAACTAGCTTTTAACTCAGGAGAAAAAGCTATTTTACGCTCAATTAATTCTCGCCATGCTGACTCTAATTCCACCCG
>JBAVZX010001022.1:0-1951 GCA_049589015.1 Phormidium sp.
CTACAGAATATTGCCGCTTTAAAGGAGTTAACCCAAACAACTCAGGTAAATTCAACCAGATAAAATCTTCCAAAGCTGCTTCGCTAGCAAATTCCCAACCTGTGCCAGTTTTTCTTAAACTAACTAAATCTAACATTTTGTCACCACTACCAAAATCTGTTAAATTTAGTATTCCCGCAGATAGAGAAGAATTAACTAACTGGTAAAAAGTTAAATTATTAACCTTTCTTAAGTTTTCCACCTAGCCACAAGCCGCTAGCCTTTCTATAATTTAATAAACTGCTGTATTAGTAGCGTTTATAGAAACAAAGGCAAAAGTTATGCAAATTACAGATAGCGATCGCGCCGCCATCCGGTTTGTTATCGAACGCCAACTGGAAGCATTTCAGCAAGAGGATGCCTTTACCGCATTCTCACTTGCTACCCCAGGAATTCAAGTTACATTCCAAACCCCGGAAAACTTCATGGAGATGGTGCGATCTTCCTACGAAGCAGTCTACCATCCTCGTTCAGTGTTATTTGAAAACCTGGCAATTGTCAACGGTGCTTTAGCGCAACCAGTATTGGTGCTCGATCCCGAAGGAAACCCCAGAAGGGCACTTTACCAAATGGAAAAACAACCCGATGGTAGTTGGCG
Organism: Phormidium sp.; assembly: GCA_049589015.1. Lineage (GTDB taxonomy): Bacteria > Cyanobacteriota > Cyanobacteriia > Cyanobacteriales > Aerosakkonemataceae > Floridanema. Next base: position 638 of record JBAVZX010001022.1, read on the forward strand.
AATTAATGGTTGTTTCCTCGTTCCGATCGAGGAACCATCTATTTAAAATTTCACTTAGGCGGAAGTACCTTTAATATTTGGTTCCCGCCTTTTTGAAATTCATATAACACTTGTTTAACTTCCAAACTATAACCTTGCATCGCCAATTTATTCATCACAGGTTGCAAAATTGGTGATTCTTCTCCCGATATATTTAACAACGGAAAAATTCTCACCTCTTTCGCAACCCGACACATTTCCCGAATCGCAGCTAAATGGAATTCTTCTAAAAGTTGCTCAGAATAAGTAAACAAAAAATGTGAACATAAAGCTAAATCAAACTGATAATTATTAAACGGTAAAACTGGCAAACCATGAGGCAAATAACGCCCTTCTTTTAGTCCAGAGTCAAAATCTGCCAAAAACTTTTCCATTGCTGCCATGCGTACCTTTCCTAAGTGTTCAGGAGAAGTAATTTCCTGCCACACATAACAATCTAAATTTGCTTTCACACCATTAACAACTGCTGAATAAGTATCTTCAATTCTCTGTCTAATCTCATCAGCAGTAAAATAGTAAACCGGATCGCAAGATATTACATTATATACTTGATCAGTCATTTCCACATTAAAGCTAGCAGGGCCACTAGCACAATCTAAAATATTTGAATTTAAATCATCTGCTGTGAGATTAAACATCTTCACATATTCAGCAAAACTGCGACCCCAAGGAATGACACTTTCCAGTTTTAAACCCACTTAATTTTTACTCCCAAACTAGTATTAACTGTAGGGTGCGTGACCAGATATATGTTACTTTAACTGAGTTAAAATTCAGGTCACGCACCTTACTCCTGGCGTTATTATTACAACAATACCCTATAAAAATAAGGGTAGGAATTACCCACCCCAACAGAGATTATAAAAGCTGATGACTAACTGAACAATGGAAAAGCGATAATGCTACGCATCGCTACGCGATCGCACTAACCTAAACTAGGCGCAGCTTCCATAATTTCTCTCGGTACTTTTTGATACTGCTTAAAGTTTTCCACAAACTTTTGCGCTAAAGCTTTCGCTTTTTCTTGATATGCTTCTGGATCACTCCAAGTATTGATCGGATCTAAAATATTACTATCTACACCCGGCACTGACTCAGGAACTAAAATGCGGAAAATCGGATGATGATGGAATTTTACATGATTTAATTCACCACTCAAAGCAGCCGATATCATAGCACGAGTATCTGCGATCGCAATCCGTTTACCTACACCATAAGGTCCACCAGTCCAACCAGTATTTACCAAATAAACATCAGCGTCGTACTCAATAATTC
>JBAVZX010001023.1:0-2125 GCA_049589015.1 Phormidium sp.
CGCCTGGGACTCAAGTCCCAGGCTAATAGCTAAAGTCCTCTAAAGAGGACTAAATACAAAGTTTTCAGTCCATTTTAATGGACTTGAGCTATTAGCCCGGAAATTGATTTCCGGGCGAGCTCGCATCGCAGGTGCAAGATCTCAGTCTACAATCTTTTAGATGTCTATTGTGAAAATCACAGCGTAAGTACAAAGTCAGTTTTTAAAGCAGCACGAGCTAATTTTACATAAGTTTTTACTGTTTGATAAGGCATTTCCAAATCTTCAGCAATCACTTGTAAAGATTCACCTAATTCTCGCCTCGCCAATATTGTCGCCCAAGTTTCGGCAATTTCTCTAGCCCTTTCGCCACCAATTCGCTTACGCTGTGATACAAATATTTCTGTTAGTTGAGCAATTCTTTGTCCTAACAAATCTTCTACTGATGGTGCTATTGGGATATCTTCAGAAGAAACCCATCCATTTCGGGTTTGTCCTAAACCAAAAGTAGTTTTGTGACCTGTGCCACAATAGGGAGCTAATTGCCCTAAAGTGTAGAATAGTTGGGTAAATTCCGATCGCTCTTGACCTTCTTTACTTAAAGCATAAGCGATCGCACCCACAAAACCCGTCACCGATCCTTTTTTCCCAGCTTGCACCTTACAGGATTCTAGTTTAACTTGTTGAACAATTACATTCTCATCAATCCAATCCAAAAAAGCATCTTGTTCAAAAGGCATTCCCGAAAAATCATTCCATCGCCGCAAGTAACTATGAAATACATTAAAAGGTAATGGTAAAGGAAAGTGATGTTTTTTCCGCCGAAAACTAGTTGGTGTGACAAAACTGAGTTTTAATGTTGATGATGAGCGTTCTGCTTCCCATAACTGTTTATAAGTAGTTGCTGGCAGAGCGATTTTACATGATTGAATTGTTAATGGTACATTCCGCAGCGTCACTTCTGCTGGTAATGCCTTAACCCATTGTGCCAACCACTGCACTACTTTTGCGGATAATGCTGTTACATACCAACGATAAGTTTGCGATGCTTGCACCTGAAATTCCTTGCCAATGGGAACTAATGCGCCTTCTAGTCCAGAAATTGTGAAAGGTTTTTCTGATTGTCCATCGTGAAGATATGCGGACAATTCTGGATCGAACGATCGCACTTGGTCAAGTAACCAGGCATGAAGTCCGATCGTATATTGTGGATATAAGGAAGCGTCTGTTTTGGGTTGTAATTCAAAAACTAGTCCCAGCAGTTCTGTATCTTTTGACCAACTGAGTTCGGATGATTCTTTTCGTTGGCGACGACTTTTGGCAGGTTGAGGCATTTTGATTGAGCAGAAGGCTGCCGAATTCTTGCTCTTGATATTTTACTTTGATTCCGTCCCCTTTACTCAGATCTTGCACCAAGGCTAAAAACCGGGTTTCTTGCCAATAACTAAACCTGAAACCCTAGATTTTCCGTGAAGAAACCCGGTTTTTCAAGTCTTGTTGAGAGTGGTGCAAGATCTCAGTTTAGGGGATTCGATCAAGAAAATTATATATCGCGTATCGCATATCGCATATTTAATTAAGCGAGGTATCCACTGCATAACAATTGTTGGGCAAAGTTACCAGTACAAAGACGCTCTGTTATATAGTCAAAACTTATCACTACAGCCAGCAATACTCATACCACAACTCATGGAATCTCTTGACAGTTCCTAAATAATTCGTTACATTTATTTACATAAGGAAACAAAACTGCGAGAGAACAACAAATGTACACCACTAATCACGAAGGCATTTTGAATAACTACGCTGTAGAATCCACCGTTTACTATGCTGAATACCCTTCACAAGAACAGCAGCAGCGTTACCTCTTCCAAGGTGCAGTGGCAGTTATGTTTGTCACTCTGTTAGTTTTGACTGCCTTTGGGGTTAGCTAAGGATTGAAAGGATTAAGAAGATTTTAACTAAGGTGAATCGCGTCTAGTATCGGAACTCTCTTCTATGAGCCTCAGCCTAAAAACTGAGGTTTTTGTTATTGTTCTCGTAGTCAAAAGTAATCGCGCCCTTTGGGGGCTCACATCTTGCACCAAGAGGCAGAGCCTCTATTTTTCGTTCCCAGGTTGAACCTGGGAACGAGGATTTGGGAGGT
>JBAVZX010001024.1:0-5164 GCA_049589015.1 Phormidium sp.
GATGAAAAATCTAACAACGCTTCTGCTAATTCCTCCAATTGAGTAATTGATAAAGCACGAATTCTCTCTTCTGTGCTGGGTGCAACTTCTCCCACCCGCCGCTGCAACTGGCGCAAAATCACTGACACTTCGCGTTGCAAACCCTGTTGTAAACCGCGTTGAACGCCTTTTTGAAGTATTTCTTGATAAAACAAAGATTCTTGCATATTATCCTCCCGAAATAGCTGACTAATTAGATTTGGTTTATGCAGCAATCCTGACATTACTGCGGTACAAACTAATATTTCTCGACGCTGTGAGGGGTCTTGGATTAATTCTACCCTTGCTGCTACTTCCTGCAACAATTCTCTTGGGGAGTCGCTGCGAGTTAGAGGTGCTAAGGGTAGCAAGGCGGGATCTGTTAAAAATAATTCCGAGTCTTCTTCCCATAATCTCATTATCCGATAGGAATGTATTGTGTTTGCTTCCTGAAATCTGTCTATGAGAACTAGGGGTGAATCTATACGTTGCAGGAAAATTACTACTTGTTCTATTTTACATCTGTATTTTCCATAAAGGCGCACCCAGTAGTTGAGCATTCGTTCGGGAATTGGTGGATCTGAATAAGGTAATTTTTCAAATTCTAGGTGTAAGATTGTGTTGCCGAATCGTAATAAAATTAAGGAATCTGCTCTAATTGGTTCGGCTGGTAATTCGGTTTTAAGGATTTCGACTGTGGTGAATTCCTCATTTGGTAATAACCAGCGGACGAAACTGGCTGGATTTTGGGAGGCGATGTATTTGCAGGTGTTGTCGTAGGCCAAGGTTTTGCTTTTTTGTCGGCGGATTTTACCTTTTTTTAGATTATACTTACTCCCGATAAACTTGGAGAAAAAATCTGGATTATTTTCGATATTGCTGTGTTGATCGCACTTCCCCCATCAAACTAAGTTGTTTTGGATTGTGCGATCGCACTTTAACTTCCCGATCATAGATGAATTTCAATTAATTCATTACCTAAAAGTTTACGCCAAATTTTCCAACCAATCAGTTAAATCATCTGGGGATGAAAAATCTAACAACGCTTCTGCTAATTCCTCCAATTGAGTAATTGATAAAGCACGAATTCTCTCTTCTGTGCTGGGTGCAAGTTCTCCCACCCGTCGCTGCAACTGGCGCAAAATTACTAACACTTCCCGTTGTAAACCTTGTTGTAAACCTTGTTGTAAACCGCGTTGAACGCCTTTTTGGAGTATTTCTTGATAAAACAAAGATTCTTGCATATTATCCTCCCGAAATAACTGACTAATCAGATTTGGTTTATGCAGCAATCCTGACATTACTGCGGTACAAACTAGTATTTCTCGACGCTGTGTGGGGTCTTGGATTAATTCTACTCTTGCTGCTACTTCTTGCAACAATTCTCTTGGTGATTCGCTGCGAGTTAGAGGTGCTAAAGGTAGCAAGGCGGGATCGGCTAAAAACACTGAAGAGTCTTCTTCCCATAAGCGAATTACTCGATAAGGATGTATGGTGTTTCCGACTTGAAATCGATCGATAAAAACTAGGGGTGAGTCAATGCGTTTTAAGTAAATTACTACTTGTTCTATTTTACATCTGTATTTTCCATAAAGGCGCACCCAGTAGTTGAGCATTCGTTCGGGAATTGGCGGGTCTGAATAAGGTAATTTTTCAAATTCTAGGTGTAAGATTGTGTTGCCAAATCGTAATAAAATTAAGGAATCTGCTCTAATTGGTTCGGCGGGTAATTCGGTTTTGAGGATTTCGACTGTGGTGAATTCCTCATTTGGTAATAACCAGCGGACGAAGCTGGCTGGATTTTGGGAGGCGATGTATTTGCAGGTGTTGTCGTAGGCCAAGGTTTTTCTGTTTGGCAATGAGTAGTTTGTAGTTGTTTATATTATATTTCTTGTTGTCATGTTTTACCTGGTTATTTGATAATGACTGATTTAATTTTGCAAAATTGTTGGTTCGGAAATTTTGCCTTTTAGTAAGTAAGTTTTCATGTTTCCTCTGCCTTTGACATGGATAATTCCCCGTTCTACAAAAACATACTCATTCTTTAGTAACTCATAAGTTTCGCAAGTAACTTGTATGCTGCCTGGTATGCCGTGAGATTCCATGCGACTAGCAATATTTACGGTGTCTCCCCATAAGTCATAAATAAACTTTTTCAAACCAATTACTCCGGCAACTACTGGGCCTGTATTAATGCCAATTCTAATGCGGAAAGTTTGATTATTTTCAGCATTAAATTTGGCTAATTCTTGTTGCATATCTAAAGCCATATCTGCGATCGCAATTGTATGATCTTGCCGAGGTATTGGTAATCCAGAAACTACCATGTAAGCATCACCAATGGTTTTGATTTTTTCCAAATCATGCTTTTCGGCTAATTGGTCAAATAGTGAGAAAATTTTATTTAGTAATTCCACCATTTCTGTTGGCGGAATTTTGGTTGATAATTCAGTGAAACCGACAATATCAGCGAATAAAACGGAAGCTTCGCTAAAATGTTCGGCTAAAGTTCCACTGGATTGTTTGAGACGATGGGCGATCGACTGCGGTAAAATATTCAGTAATAAACGTTCTGATTGTTCTTGTTCAATTGCTAGTTGTTGATAAGCTACTTCCATTTGACGACGAGAGCTAAACTCGGAACGCTGCAAACGTTCGTATAAATAAACAGACAAATCGCAAACTAAACAAACCCAAAACATATACAAAGCTAACAAGGATGTAGTCATCCAAGGTGCAGGCATTGTAGCAGTTTTACCTAACAAAAACTGAATGCCAACATAGTAACTAAAAACTCCCAACTGGGTTGTTAAGTGTAACTGCCAACACAAAGGAATTAAAGTAGCCATGCCAAAAAATGCTAAAGGCCATCCTAAAATATCGGCTTCAATTTTACCTGCAAAAACTGTGTTTATTATTGGTGGAATTAAGGTGACAGACCAAGCAAAAAGGAGAAAAATTACGCTGGGATAGCGCCGACCGAATTTATTTTTTAGTAAGAGTAAACAAGTTAATAAGCTTAATTCCTCGGTGATATAAGTAACCAGAACTAAAAATTGAAAAAATTCTGGGTTGTAGAAAAAATTTCTGATTTCTAAGGCGATAAAAGTCAGCAGTCCGATTAAGGCAAGTTGTAAATTTAACTGCAACCGCTTGCGGAGAAACTGCCGCCGCCATCTTTGGTAATCAGCTGCTTCCACCTGAGTCTGTGCTTGGTGTCCTAGCAGATTTTGGATTAGAGAAGCCAATTGATTTCTGTTTAGTAGTTGCCGCATCCTGATTGCTAAACCCAAGTTGAAGCTGAATTTAAGACCATGATAGGCTATGGGTTGAGGTAGGTACGATTTTATTTAGGGTCAGTAGTTGCGAAAGTTAGCTGATTGTGAGTGAAAAATTAGATAAGCGGGTAAATATCTGGCTGGATCTTGCTCAGCTGTGACAGTTGGCACATTGTCTACATTTAGGTGCGATCGCCCAATCAGCAAAAAACAATTATCCTTTCTCTACAGCGCTACAATTGCTGCTATTTGGGGAGACTATAGCTACAAGTCAAGCTAGCTTACTCTTCAGTCAGATTAAAGAGTGACACAGGAGCCCAGGAAAAAGCCAAGGATATTTACTATTTTTAAATTAAGGACGAGCAACAAAGACAGTAACAAAGAGAGTAATCACAAATGCAAAAAAATATTAATGCACCAATGGCAGCGGTAGTCAACGATATAGAAGCTTTGATTACCGAAATCGATAAAAATCCTCAAATGTCGTCTTGGGTGATTAGATTAGTGTTGAAAACAATTAAAGAAAAGGCCCGCAAAATGGCGTTAGATACCCAACCTAATGTTCCTAATTTTAATCAAACACCTCATTTTGATGTATTGACTAATTGTTCAGAAATTACTCTGGCAAAAATTGCAAGTTTAAGATAGAGTTACTTCTAATTAATCGGTTAAGAGCCAGGTTTATTTTTAGGTGATTTAGGATCAAATTGAGATTTAACTTCCTCTAATTCAATATCAATTTGGCTTTTTGATGTTTTGGTTCCTAAAAATTGCGATCGCAGTTCCTCTAAATCTTTATCAACTGGACTGTTCGCTGATTTATTTACTGTCTTGTTGGCAGGTGCAGGTAAGGGAGTTTTGATTGCAGGTTGGCTGGGTGTTACTGAAGTTGACGAGTTTAAATCTTTGAGAACTTCGGCGGCTGATTGATAACGTTTATTGATCGCATTTTCTAGCATTTTATCTAAAATACTAGAGAGTGAATTGCTAACTGGATGTTGTAAAAATTGCCGCCAAACCCAGGTATCTTCTTCCAAATTATATAGGTCAAAAGGTGAGATTTTTGTTAATAAATGAATGCAAGTTACACCTAAACTATAAATATCACTAGAAAAAACGGCTCTACCACGCGACTGTTCTGGTGCTACATATTCCGGGCTACCTATACTAGTCCCGGTTTTTTGTAGGGCAGTACCAGCAGTAGTTTTAGCTGCACCAAAATCTACTAAAAATAATTTATTGTCGCTGGTTTTTCTAATAATATTATCTGGCTTAATATCGCGATGAATTACTTGGCGACTATGCACAAATTGCAGTATGGGTAATAAATCATTTAATAATTGGCGAATTTGAGTTTCGTTAAAAGCACCTTTTTGAATTAATTCTTGAGATAAAGTTTGCCCATCAATGAATTGTTGAATTAGATATTGGCGGTTATCTTGAGTGAAGTAAGCTAGTAATTCTGGAATTTGCGGATGTTTACCTAATTCATCTAATTGTACTGCTTCTTGAGTGAATAATTCTGCTGCTTTTTGGGCGTTATTTGTGCCTTGGGCTAAAGGGAAAAATTGTTTAATTACGCAAGGAGGTTTTGAGGGTTTATCTTCATCTATTGCTAAAAAGGTTCTGCCAAAACCTCCTTGACCAATAGGTTTTACTGCTCGATAACGTTCTCTTAGTAAGAGTTTTGCGCCGCAGGTAACACAAAAGTTTGTAGTTACAGGGTTTTGCGGATTTGGACAGTTAGGATTCAGGCAGTAACTCATAATATTTTACCAATTAATTAATGATGGGGTATAGCATATTATAAAACTTAATTGCAAAACCCTGTAGAGACGTTATATATAACGTCTCTACATTATGGGTAA
>JBAVZX010001025.1:0-3300 GCA_049589015.1 Phormidium sp.
GACTACAACACTGCTGTTACAGAAGTGTTCCACATTTGCGATCGATTAGGCATTCCTTACAAAAACCCCCAGACTCGTTTGGCTTTGGAGGATGCGAAGGCAATCATTTCTGAAATTATGGCTCATAGCCCAGATTCAGGCACTAGCCAGCAGGAAGATTTATTCCCGGAAAACCAGAATTCAGCTTCTCAAAGCAGGTAATGTTGATCCTTCCCTATCTTCTGAGTCAGAGTCACCCAGCCAACCCTAATAATTGGTATGCTGAGCTTCTGCGCTCAACTGTTTAGGCAATACAGTTTGGCCAGAATTCACTGAGATTGAGTCCCTAAATAAAATTACAATCATCACACTCGCCTTATTGTTTTGGGAGAACAATGCTAAAAAAATACTTCTGGCTTGCTGTGGCTACCTTGATCTTCACCTTTCAAATGGTGGTCGGTAGTGCTTTTGCTATAGAACTCGATGTAGAAACCCGCACAGTACCTAAGAATGCACAAGGCGATACGATCGTACTAACCGCGAAACAGGTACAGGAAGGCAAACGCCTGTTTAATGCAGTGTGTTCTCAATGTCACAATGGTGGAATTACTAAAACAGACCCTAATGTAGGTCTAGAACCAGAAACCCTGGCTTTGGCAACCCCACCCCGTAACAATGTGGAAAGTTTGGTGGATTTTATGAAAAATCCCACCAGTTATGATGGGGAACTTTCGATCGCAGAAATTCACCCTAGCATGAAGAGTAGTGACATTTTTTCAGAAATGCGAGATCTCACAGATCAGGATCTTACAGCGATCGCTGGTCACATTCTGATTCAACCAAAAGTTGTCGGCCTTAAATGGGGCGGAGGCAAAATCTATTACTAAAGCCGTTTTCCGTTAAGGCAAAACTCCAAAATTAAAAGTCAAAAGAAAGAGACAATATTAATCATTAGCTTTTTCTTTTGGCTTTCCCCCTGACGGAAAATTATCAGGTTAAATCACCTCATTAATCGGCATTTAGTAAAGATTTTTTGGTTTGGATAACTATTTTCCAGACTGCTCTGTTTAAATGGTTGATTACATTAAAACATTTGCCAGAAGCATAAGATGTTCTTGGGCAATAATTTTACTGCTTGCTGAGTTGGTTGAGCCAAGGAGAAACACTTTGAAAAAATTAGTCGCAGTCCTATTGCTAACCATAGCAGTATTGACTTTTGCTTTTAGTCGTCCTGCTCTAGCAGGAGATGCAATTATAGGGTCTAAAATCTTTAGTGCTAATTGCTCTGCCTGTCATTTGGGTGGAAATAATGTAATTATGGCTAATAAAACCCTGAAGAAAGAAGCCTTAGAGAAGTACGCGATGAATTCTCTAGCAGCTATTACCAAACAGGTAAAAAAAGGCAAAAATGCTATGCCATCTTTTAGTGGTCGTCTTTCCGATCAGCAAATTGAAGATGTAGCTACATACGTCCTACAGCAAGCTAAAAAGGGTTGGTAGAATCTTGGTCAAGTTGCTTAATTTGGTTAGCAAATTTACATAGATTTTACTTGAGACAGTAAGCTTTTCCCTTAGTTTGGTCTTTCCTTCTAAGGGTTATTTTTTAGTTTTATTGTTGATTTACTAACCTGAAGTGAGAAGAACAGTTTAATTTGTTGGTACTTTGACTTCTTCTTGTTCTGGTTGCTCTTTCTGTGGCAAAGTTTCATTTTCTGGTTCTGGTTCTGGTTCTGTCACCATCAATTTTTGCTCTGTGAATATAGACGTTTTGGCGATCGCAATGTCAGTACCATTGATAATGCCACCCAACAGCGTGATATCTTCCGATTCCGTTAATTGCTCAGCTGCTTCAGAGAACATACTTTCTACAGTGTAGCCCGGTCGAGCCACTAGTATAATCCCATCAGTCATTGGCTCTAATACAAAGGCATCATTGCAAAGACTCAAAGCCGGAGCATCAACAAATACCAGATCAAAACGACCGCGCACATCTTCTAATAAGCGACGGAACTCACTGGATTCTAAGATAGCTGCTGGTTGTTGTACTGGACCGGGAGTTGGTACCAAGTATAAATTTTCCACCTCTGGCACTAAACGGATACAATCACTCCAGTTACCGTAGTAACGTAGGGGTTCAATTGAGGCATCAGGATCGGGAGCAACTTTGACATTTCTAGCCAGGGATGACGATCGCATATCCGCCTCAATAATCAAAGTCCGCTTACCTGCACGGGCGGAAGTAATTGCCAAATTATAAGCACTGACACTCTTCCCTTCCTCATTAATCACGCTAGTTAACAAAATTACCTTCACCGGATCTTCACCAGCACGACGCAAATTAGTTCGTAACCGTTCATAAGGTTCCAAATAAGGTGAATGAGCATCTAAAATAATCGGCGTTTCTCCTAACTCTGGGTCGATAATCGCCACATAAGGCAGAATTCCCAACACAGCGATATCCCGTTGCACCATTGCCGCCCGGATATCCTCCATAGTTTGGAATACGCCACCCAGAGAACCCAAAAGGAAAATAATTGCCCCACCCACAATTATTCCTACCAAACCTCCAGCCCCAATTATCAGAATCGGATTCGAGGCTTCTTGGGCTAATTTAGTAACTTGAGCTTCTCCCTCTGGAATCCAAGTACTTACAGTTTCTGCCTCTGCGGTTTGAGCATCTGCCAAGCTTGCTTGGATTTGGCTATATACATTTTGCTTGAGTTGCAACTTCTCTTGTAACCTTGCTTGCTCTAACTGCTTGTTAGGAATCGTAGCGTATTCCCGTCTTAGCGTTTGTTCTTGCTGCATTACAGCCTTTATTTGCTGTTGCAGAGTTTCTTTTTGAGTTTGCAAGGCTACCAGTTGATTTGCCAATGTTTGCCTAGCCGGATCAAGATTACTATCTTGACGAACTTCATTAGCACTTTTCAGTGGTGCGGTAATTCCGTTACCACCTATTACTTCATTAGCACGCTGTCTGAGCAATTCCTCATAAGATTTAATCTGCTTGCGAAGCTGGATAATATTTGGGTGTTGTGGTCGCAAATCTTTCTTGAGAATTTCCAGCTGAGATTCTGCTTGGTAAATTTGCACTCGCAAATTAGCAATAATTGGGTCAGCACTGAGAGCAGAAGAAGCATAAGCTTGGTCTGGATTTAATCCTAACCTCTGTTGCAAACTAGCTATTTGAGTGTCAATTCCTTGTAATTGTAGTTTTAATGATGACTGCTGTGCTTGGCTAAGCAAAATCGATTGTACTAAATTACCATTTTTGGCGGCTAATAAAACTGAACCTTCCCGTTTAGTATATTGCTCTAGGTT
>JBAVZX010001026.1:0-7438 GCA_049589015.1 Phormidium sp.
TGGCCCCGAAAAGAAGGTGACAGTTTATTTTAAAGATAATAAACCTGCCCAACAAATAGATTTTGCTACTTTTAAACAAGAATATACGATCGATCCAGATGATGCCAAGCAATTAGAAGAAGAGAAAAAGTTAGCTTTCCCTGATGTAGATTATGCGGTTGTAGAATATCCTTTACCCTTGCTGGAAAAAGGGATTGAAATTGTTGATAGTCCGGGGTTAAATGATACAGAAGCGCGAAATAAATTATCTTTAAGTTACATCAATAATTGCCATGCCATTCTATTTATATTTAGAGCGGATCAACCTTGCACTTTGGCGGAGCGTCGTTACTTAGAAAATTATATCAAAGGTCGAGATTTAACGGTTTTCTTTTTAATTAATGCTTGGGATGAAATTTCCAAGGGATTAATTGATCCTGATGATGTTGAAGAGTTGCAAGCGGCTGAGGGAAAAGTTCGGCAAGTATTCAAGAATTATTTAACTGAGTATTGTCAGGTGGAAGGGTTTGATATTTATGATGAAAGAGTGTTTGAAATTTACTCTTTAAAAGCTTTGCGTCGCCGGATTAAAAACCCGGAGAATTCTTTGGAAGAAACGGGATTTCCAGAGTTTATTGCTGCTTTGAATACCTTTTTAACTAGGGAAAGGGCGATCGCAGAATTGCGCCAAACTAAAACCTTAGCCCGCCTAATTTCCAATCATGTACATGAGGCAGTTGAAAGACGAATTCCTTTGTTAGGGGAAGATGTTGAAGAGTTGAAACGGCGGATTAATTCAGTTGAACCAGAGTTTAAGCAACTGATGGAAATTCGCGATCAATTCCAGGGAGATATTACCAATATGCGAGATAGTAAGTCAAGAGCGATCGCCGATTCTTTCCGTGCTTACATTTTGAATTTAGGCAACAGTTTTGAAACAGATTTCTTACAATATCAACCAGCAATAGGATTTCTAGATTCCTTAAACCAAGGCAGAAGAGAAGAATTTAACGCTGCTTGTAAACGCGCCTTTGAACAATACATAAAAGACAAAATTTCCGCTTGGGAACTAACTGCTGAACGAGAAATACATGATGCCTTTGCCCTCTTATCTAAAAGTGCAGCCGAGTATGGTTCAGCATATACGAAAGTAGCCAATACCATCAGCGAAAAATTAACCGGAAACAATGTATTTGCCGGACAAAACTTAGGTTATGAAAACGACTCTCCCACCTGGGCAAGTTGGGCAATGGGATTTTTCTCCTTAATTTCAGGTAACGTGGCGGGTATAGCCCTTGCTGGCGTTGGTTTCGACTGGAAAAACATTTTGGTAAACTGGCTAGCTGCGATCGGAATCAGTAGCTTTTTACTAATTTTCACAGGCACATTTTTAGGCCCAATTGGAATTGCTTTAATTGGTTTAGGAATAGGTGCTTTACAAGCAGATCAAGCCAGGAAAGAATTTATTAAAGCCACAAAAAAAGAGTTTGTTAAATACCTTCCCCAATTAGCACAAGAACAAAGAGAACCCATTTATCAAGCCGTTAAAGACTGTTTTAATAGCTACGAACAAGAAGTCAACAAACGCATCAATGAAGACATCAAATCTCGTCAATCCGAATTAGATAACTTGCTCAAACAAAAGGAATCACGAGAAATTAATTACCATGCTGAATCAAATCGCCTGAGATCTTTAGACACTGAAGTTTTATCCGAATATCACAACTTAGAATCAGTTTATGAAGGCTTAACTTCATACTATGCGTGATATCCTTGAGAAACCAATTACACTTAATCCACTTCCCTTTATTGGTGCCACCAAATGAGTTACAAAGTTGAAACTGACCGTTTTCTCAACGACTTAGAAAAAGTTGCCCAAGCACGCAGCGAAATAGCTAAATCCTTCAACCGCATGACTGAAACTCTGGAAAAAGCCGAAACAGAAGGCAAAAAATCCTCTGGTGAACTCGGTTTAGAAAGAGAAATAGAAGATGTTAAAATAGCCAGTAAAAATTACCAAAAAGGTGTCTTTCGTCTTCTGGTTTTAGGCGATATGAAACGAGGCAAAAGCACTTTTTTAAATGCCTTAATTGGCGAGAATTTGTTACCCAGTGATGTTAATCCCTGTACGGCAGTGTTAACGCTACTTCGCTATGGCCCAGAAAAGAAAGTAACCGTTTATTTTAAAGATGGAAAAAGCCCAAAAGAGTTGGATTTCAAAAGCTTTAAACAGGATTATACGATCGATCCTGCCGAAGCAAAAAGACTGGAACAAGAAAAGAAACAAGCCTTTCCCGATGTTGATTATGCTATAGTTGAATATCCATTACCTTTGCTAGAAAAAGGTGTGGAAATTGTTGATAGTCCAGGGTTAAATGATACAGAAGCACGAAATGAATTATCGCTCGGTTATATCAATAATTGTCATGCAATTTTGTTTGTTTTAAGAGCATCTCAACCTTGCACCCTTGGCGAACGTCGCTATTTAGAAAATTACATCAAAGGTCGAGGTTTAAGTGTTTTCTTTTTAATTAATGCTTGGGATCAAGTTAAAGAAAGTTTAATCGATCCCGATGATTTAGAAGAATTGCAAGAATCTGAAGATAGATTGCGGCGAGTTTTTCAGGCTAACTTAGCTGAATATTGCGTGCTAGAAGGACAGGATATTTACGATGAAAGAGTATTTGAAGTATCTGCAATTAAGGCATTACGGAAACGGTTAAAACAGCCTTTAGCTTCTCTCGAAGGTACAGGTTTTCCTGAATTTATGGGCGCACTCAATACATTTTTAACTAAAGAAAGGGCTATTTCTGAATTGCGACAAGCGAGAACTTTAGCGCGTCAAACTTCTACCCGTGTGCGAGAAGCTGTGGAAAGGCGAATTCCCTTGTTAGAACAAGATGTTGAGCAGTTGAAAGAAAGGATTAGTTCGGTTGAACCAGAGTTTAAGAAATTGACGAATATTCGCGATCAATTTAAGCAAGAAATTCAAAATGTTAGGGATAATAAAGCTAAAGCGATCGCAGATTCTTTCCGTACTTATGTGCTAAACTTAGGTAATACTTTTGAATCAGACTTTACACGCTATCAACCTGATTTAAAATTCATGGATTTTTTGAGTAAAAGCCGCAGAGAAGCGTTTGAAAATGCACTCAAACAAGCATTCGAGCAATACATTAATGATAAGCTCTCTGCTTGGAGTCTAACTGCGGAAAAAGAAATGGATAGCGCATTTTTCTTATTAGCTAAAAGTGCAGAAAATTACGGT
This sequence comes from Phormidium sp., assembly GCA_049589015.1. Classification (GTDB taxonomy): domain Bacteria; phylum Cyanobacteriota; class Cyanobacteriia; order Cyanobacteriales; family Aerosakkonemataceae; genus Floridanema. The sequence goes on from JBAVZX010001026.1 coordinate 3,248, forward strand.
GCTTCTTATAGCAAAATCACCAATACAATTACTGAAAAATTAACCGGAAAAAAAGTACAAACCGCAGGCAATTCATTACCAGAAGATAACTCTCCCGCTTGGGCAAAATGGGCAATGGGGCTTTTTTCATTGGCTAGCGGTAATTTTGCAGGTGTGGCGATGGCGGGTGCAGGATTTGATTGGAAAAATATCCTGTTAAACTTAATTACCGTATTTGGGATTAGCACCATTATTGGTAGTGTAACTGGCATTGTTTTAGGCCCATTATACTTAGCTTTATTAGGAATGGGTGTAGGAGTTTTGCAAGCAGATCAAGCAAGAAAAGAATTAGTAAAAGCTGCCAGAAAAGAGTTAGTAAAACATCTTCCCCAAGTAGCGCAAGAACAATGGCAACCTATTCACGATGCCGTCAAAGAATGCTTTAATGTTTATGAGAGGGAAATTAGCGATCGCATCAACGATGACATTAACTCCCGCAAAGCCGAATTAGATAATTTACTCAACCAAAAACAATCCTACGAAATTAATCGAGACAACGAACTAAAGCGACTCAAAACTATTGAATCAGATATCTTTTCTGACTTCCGAAAAATTGAAGCAGTCTATGATAATTTTCTGGATGCTGTTGCTTAAATAACTGTTAACTCCCCACAAGGGGAGTTGAAAATATGCAATCATTGGCAAAAATTCAGGGTAGTAATATGAAACAACAAGACAACTATCAAAACCTAGTAAATAGTCTGCAAACAGCATTAGCCTTACTGGAAATAGATAAAAACTCACAGCTTTATCAAGATACCATTTCCGTCTGCAATCATCTATCTAAACCAGGATTTCAAATAGCCGTTTTTGGCCCATTTAATTACGGCAAATCAACCTTAATTAATGCCATTCTCGGCAATCGTGCCTTACCAATCGATATCATACCCACCACAGGTGCAGCAATTTCCGTCAAATATGGCGACGAATTAAAAACTAAAATTACCTTTATAGATGGCAGAGAAATTAATCAAACTGGTACAGAAATTCTCAAACAATTTGCTATTTTAGATGGCGACAGAAGAATGCGAGATGATGTTGCCTCAGTGCAGGTTTTTTGCCCTCATCCACTCCTTCAAAATAACGTTGAATTACTCGACTTACCAGGAACAAATGACAGAGAAGCACAAGATAAATTAGTCCGTGACAAACTGCTAACAGCCGATTTAATTATCCAAGTTTTAGATGCTCGTCAATTAATGACTTTAACTGAGCGAGAAAAACTACATGATTGGTTAATTGATAGAGGCATTAAAACTATAGTTTTTGTAGTTAACTTCCTCAATTTATTAGAACCAGAAGACCAAAAAGAAGTTTACAAACGCCTGCGATTTGTAGCAGAAAGTTTCCGTGCAGATTTACCGCCAAATATCAGTAATCTTTACCGAGTTGATGCACTTCCCGCCTTAAGATCGAGATTAAAAGGTGATATTGCAGCCGCACAAAGTAGCGGTTTAGTGATTTTTGAATCTGCTTTGCAAAGCATTTTGGCAGCGAAACAAGAAAAAATCGCAGATGTCCGTTTACCCCGTGTAATTACAATTGCTGAGCAAATCAAACAATCCTTGCAAGCAAAAGTACAAAGCATCGCCAGTGAATTAGAAACCTTGGAAAATAAATACAACGCCAAAATTGAGATTCAACAAAAAGCCGAAAAACTAATTAAACAAGGTTTTATTACTAGCGTTTTAGAATTACGCAATTGGCTAGACGAACAAACACTTTTATATCGTTATCAATCGGAAGCTACTGCTGCATTGCAACAAGGTCAATTTAGTAATTGGGAAAGAAATTTTTTGCAACCAAAATTAGTTGAATTGCAAGAATCAATTGTCAAATGGGTGACGCAAGCTAGCGAATTTTTCAATCGCCCTCAACCCGAAACTCTCTCAATTTCATTCCCGACTCACCCCCAAGTAAATCTACCAAATAAACCAACAAATTCTGATGGTTTAGCTGATACTGCTTCGGTAGGTGTAGCCACTGGTTTAGGTTGGGTTTTAGGTGGCCCAGTAGGTGCTGCTGTTGTTGGTAGCGCAGCTTATATTTTGAATCAAAACTTCTCCAAAGGAAAGCAACAAACCACCGAAGAAAGTTATCATAATCAAGTCATGCAGCTATATAGTGATGCTGCTAAAGTTTATTTAATTCGCTTTAGTAAAGAGTCCCTGGAGCAGTTACTAAAATATCAAGAAAAAGCTGAAATAATTATCAGTTTCCAAATGCCAGAACGACCATTAAATATTAGCACTACTCGCTTTCAACTAAATTTGTTAAATGCTTGCAGGGAAAATATTGATAGGGAATTAGAGTCAATTAAAACCACTTTAAGTTAATTAATTACTATTATTTGCAGGTTGATTCTTTGGGTCGCCAAACATCTAATTTCCAAATTTGTGTCAGCATTTTTACAGTAACTTCTCCTTGGTAATTATAGCATTTTTTCACTAAAGTTTCTGAAACAAACTCGGAATATCTTTTAGTTAAAACTACTAAATCAAATTTTTGATTTAGCACAGAATTAGCAATTTCTTGTTGATAATCTTCAAATCTCTGTTGAATCATATTATTGCTTGGCAACTCAATATTAAATATCTCTCTTTTTTGACCCAAGCCAAAATACTCAGAGTGACCTGAATCATAAACTTTCTTATTTTGTTCCACGAGAATTGAGGCGATCGCTGGAGAATTAAACACATTTTCATGACGTGATATTAAACTTCTTAAATTCTGCCATTGCTGATAATCTTTTTGAGTATTTAGCAAAACTTCCGGTTGAATAAAAAATATATTTATGGCAATTATTGCCAAGAGTAAAATCACTGCATTTTTATTTAGTTTGTTAGCTAATTTAAAAGCTACAATGACCACAAAGGGTGAAATTAAGTGATATATATAATTCAACCAAGTGCCTGTATATTGACCTAATTTTAAGTAAAATAGTGCTAGAGAAGCTAGCAAACAAAAGGCAAATAAATTTACATTGGCGTTAATTAATGGTTCGTTGAAAGTAGAGAGATTAAATGACTGTGCGATCGCATTACTCACCCCCAAGCTAGGAAATTTTAGGATCAATCCCTTAAGGAAAATATAACCGAACAAAACGAATATCACTACTAGAGATAGATTTTGAAATAAATAAGTATTAATTTGGTAAAAAGCATATTCAAGCCCACCTCCCGCTAGCCTGACATTGAGATATACAAAAATGTTATTATTAAAGTAAGTTTCAAAGAAATAATCTAAAACTCCAAAGGTAAAGACAGTCGCTAACAACGATAAAAATCCATAAATTATCCCTTTCTTTTTCGAGTTGAATAGGAAGAGATACAGACATAAGTAAGGTATCGATAAGACAAAATATGGTTTGGCAATAAATCCCAATAATCCCAAAATTATACTTGCTAATAAACTCCGCCAACTATAGTTATACTTCCAAGCTATTACTAAACTAGCCAAAAATAAAAATAAACCTATACTATCTGGCTTAACCATAAAAGCCGTAGCTAAAATTTGATGCCAGTAAAAAATGCCCACTGCTACTATTGATAAGATTAATGATACTTTTAGCGATCGCATCACCCAAAAAATCAGCCCAGTAGCAGCAAAAAGAAAAATTGTTGATATCGCCCTATGAACTGCAATACTTGCCCCCCATAACTTAGCAAATGGATACACAAATAAAGGATATAATATCCCGTAAACATTTGTACTTTCCGGCTGATTAGCAATATCGTAAGGATTACCACCTTTTAACAGTAAAATCGTATTTGTTAAAGGTGCAGCTTCTCTATACTCCAATTGAAATGGATAGAAAATAAACTGAATATTAAATATAATTAATCTGAGTAATAAAAGAGCTATAGCAATCAAAACCCCATAAGTTAAGACTTTTTTGGTATTTCGTTTAACGAATTGTAGATTAAACATAGTTACTTCTTTTTAATCAAATATGGACTTAATGTAGTTTCAAGCTTTACCCGCGATCGGGAGAAAGGACTGTAAATGTTCAGTCTTAGCTAATAGATTAGCACAATCAGTTAAAGTAGGGACAGGGCATGATAAAGATAATGCAAAAGATAATAACTTTATCGAAGGAAAACCTGTTTCTGAAACCTTTACCAAGATTATAAAACTCGCACATCACAAGAA
>JBAVZX010001027.1:0-9935 GCA_049589015.1 Phormidium sp.
AGAGGAACTGCCTGACAGCATTGCACCCAACAGCGAAAAAAGTTTTACCCTCACAGTTAATACTTCCACCGCAGCTAATTACGAAGGTAATATCGCCTTTGAAACTAACGATAGTGACGAAAATCCCTTCAATTTCGTCATCAAAGCCAGCGTCAACGAAGAATCTGCGGTTCAAGAAGGAGGCGAAATTCAAATTTTCGATGGGGGGATTGAAATTAGTGATGGTAACACAAACGTCCTTGATTTCGGTATTGTTAATATCGAGGAAAGTTTGACAAAAACCTTTACTATCAAAAATGTCAGCAGTACTGAAAAAGTCGTTTTGAGTAATTTCACTTTGCCAGAAGGGTTTAATTTGGAAGGCAATTTTCCTGAGACAGTCGCACCCAACAGCGAAGCTAATTTCACCATTAAAGTTGATACAACAAAGGTGACTAATTGGCAAGGAACTTTCTCATTTGACACTAGCGATACCGATCGAAATCCCTTTGATTTTGTGATTGCTGCCGCCATAAATGATCCATCAGCACCAGTGGAAATATTTGGCAGTGAAGGTCGAGATAGAATTCAAGGGGATGATAATGGTGTTGATATTATCACTCCTCGTGGTGGCGCTGATATTATCACTTGGACAAATGTTCCACCACAAGGTATTACTGATGAAATCATTGGTTTTGTGCCTAATGAAGATAAACTACAATTTGCTGTAGCTAACTTCGGAGGTATTTCTAATATTACCCCTGTAACTGTTACTCAATTGTTAGCTGATGGTACAGATATTAGTGGGAATAACCTGATTATCTTCGATGAAAGTCTCTCATTTGCTGACCTTACTGAGGTGGATTTAGCATTAGCAGAACAAAATGGTACTTCAGATTTCCCAGCTTACTTTGTATACTCTGCTAGTGGCAAAAAGTATTTAGGTTACGATCCAATTGTCAACAGCGCTGGGGATGCAACAAACATTGCTAAATTTGATGTAGCACCAACAGCAGAAAGTTTGACTTTCTTCAATTAAGCAAGTGGAGTGTTTTTCCCAGCTTGTTAACAGCTAAATAAGATAACCAGAAAAAAACTGGAGTTTCCTAAGTTCAGGGAAACTTCAGTTTAATTTTCTACTTTACGACTGCGACAAACTCCCCGAATAACTTGATCTTTTTCACCATAACTGATATTGATAATCTCTCCAGTTTTTGTCACAATAGTAGCTTGGGTAGAGGAAATAGTGGTAAACAAACTTCCTGTGTCATAAGCGTTTCTCTCTGCTTCTGTACGCTGTCTACCAATTAATTGTTGCCAACCACCTAAACGTGGATTTTTATCATCTTTCCTCGCAGTACAAGCTAACAATTCCTCTTGACCTTGTTCAGCATTTCTTCTATCAGATGGCTGTGTCTGAGCATAGCCAGGGAGAAGGACACTATTCAAAGTAATAGCAATTGCGGTGATCATGGCTATTTTCATATCCAGCTTGGGCTTTAAGTGAATTAAGTACAATGATCGCATTCAGAGTAGCTTTGTTCCTAGTTCCTTGACTAAATATGATAAATCACCGCTACGAATTTAACTTCATAGCGGTGAAAAAGGTAAAAGTTTCAAAGTCTATTTACCATAGACCTCTGACTGGTTCAGTAGTACCTGTGTCAGCTGTCGGTGTAAATGAAATTGCTAAAAGTTTCTTTGTTCCTGTGTATGTTAACTCGCCTTCAGGAGAGATTTCCCCAGTACGAGTAACTGCTAATACGCCTTGAGCAGGAATTTGTTCTGATTGACCTGCTCTGAGAGTAGTTAAAGATACTTTGTATCCTCCTGTTTCTATGTTTTCCGTAATCCGACCAATCAAAGCATAACGTCGTCCGTCCTCTGTTGTAATGTTAAAAATTGCGGTTCTAGCTTGTCTAGTATCAATGGTGAGGCGGCTAATTTTGACAGTTCTATTTTCCCCATTTTCTTCTAAAGTTATTTCTCCTGCTCCCTGGTAAGTAACGATCGCTTGTGCTAGAAGTTGGGGTTCTTGAGCCGAAGGCTTGGTTTGATACGAGGTATTTTCTAACTTGTTAGGTGAAGTTAAATCAGCCGCCTTTGCCACTTCTGATTTAGCAATTCCTACAGTATAGGCAGTTAAAGCCACAATGGTTAATACCTTGGTGATTTGTTTCATAAGTGGAATTTATCTCACTGAGTAATTTTTGCTACTAGTGCTTTAATTGCACTAATAAAGGGTCTTGTGTGAGGTTAATTATTACAATTCTTTTTGTAATACTAATTTAGCTAACTAGACTAAATATTACTATAGGTTTAGCTATTTGTAAAGAGTTATTTTTTGTTGATTTACTTCTTATAAGTTTTTAATTTTTATAATGTAAAGCAACTAATTAGCAAAATCTTAACTAGTTTTCTGTCAGATTGAATGGAATTTCAATTATGTAAGGGAGGATTTTCTGCAAGTTTATCCCCCCATTTTATCTGGTGATTATTTGTTTAATTAATTACCACCAATTCACTAATTTTAGATTTTAGATTTTAGATTTGGGATTTGTGAAATTTTAAATCTAAAATCCAAAATCTCAAATCTAAAATTGCTTTAGCTGTTAACAAGATGTTCGATCGCATCTGGATGAGTCGGCAATTCACCAGTAATTACCTCACAACCAGAATCCGTAACTAACACATCATTTTCAATGCGAATTCCCCGAACATCAGAGAATTGCAACAAGCGATCCCAATCCACAAATTCTTGGAAAGATTCTCTGCGATCGGGATAATTCAAAAGTGAAGGAACTTGATAGAAACCAGGTTCAATACTTACCAACATTCCCGCTTGCAAAGGACGATCTAAACGGAGGAATTTTAAGCCAGCGCGATCGCTTCTCTTCCGCCCCAACTCATACCCCGACAAATCGCCCAAATCCTCCATATCATGAACATCTAAACCAATTAAATGCCCAATTCCATGAGGGAAAAATGCCGCATGAACATCATTTTCTACCAACTCTTCCACATCCCCCTTCAGGATGCCCAATTGTACCAACCCTTCAGTTAGAGTCGTCGCCCCTAAAAGATGAATATCCTGGTATTCCACCCCCGGAGCAATTTTAGCGATACAAGCATCATGAGCCGATCGCACCACCTCATAAATATCACGTTGCGTCGGCGAAAACTTACCAGAAACAGGCCAAGTGCGCGTCACATCAGAAGCCCATCCCAGCCCCGTTTCCGCACCCACATCCACCAGCAACAAATCCCCCGGATTTAAAGCCCGGTGATATTGTTGGTTATGCAGCACTTCCCCATGAACCGTGACAATACTGTTATAAGCACAGTTCATCTGTTGGGCCAAAATCACATTTTCCATCGCCGCCCGGACTTCCGCCTCAAAGCGGACATGACGAGTCGCCGCCATACCCGCCCGATGCGCCTGTACCGTACAAGCAGCAGCCTTGCGTAACTCAGCCACAGCACCAGCATCATGACAAAGCCGCAATTGGACAATAGCATAAGCCAATTCCCAGTCAATCCAACTTAAGGAACTAGCCGAATACAGCCAACGATGCAGCATATTGGACTGTTGCTGTTGCAAGTAAACATCCTGAACCGGAATCGTAGCGCTACTGTATGCCCTAGACCACAATTCTGACATTGGGAAAGCAATATTTGCCCCAATCAGTTCCGCAACTTCTTCCCTGAGTAACTGTTTCCCATGCCACAGTTCATCATCTAAACTGGGATCATCCATGTACAGTTCCAGCGTCCCTGGTGGTTCCATGCGAATCGCCACATTTTCCAGGGGTATGCCAGCAAAATAGAGAAAATGGCTGCTGGCGCGAAAAGGTAGCTGATTTCCCGGAAAATTCCGAGAACTGCGAACCCCTGACCAGAGGACGACCGGAAAATTAATCATCTTAAACAGTTTTTGCCGTCTTTTGCGGAGAGTATCAGCAAGGGAAACCCGATTGCCATTAGTCTCCGCCCAAGAAGTCGTTTGTGTCACCATAAAAGGAAAATTGTTAATTGACTCCGCTGGCCTTTCGATCGTGAGTTGCATTATCTGAACTAAACCTCCGGGAGCATATCTCCTTGTCAGATTGACACTCTCCTACCTGAAGGTACGGAGATTCTTAGTTCATCGAGTCCACTTAATACAGAAAATTACTTTTCTGCACCAGAGGTGGTTCTCTCCCTAAGCGTATAACAAAAGAGTTAAGTTAGAGAGTAGGACAAAAGAATGACTCCTCAACCCAACGCTGCGAAAAACAGCATCAAGTTTAGTGATTGGTCAATTGTACAACTACCCGGATTGAGTGCCCAAGATTGCGCCCAACTCTCCGAATGTGGCATCAATACTACTGTGCAGTTATTGGTAAAAGCAAATACCTCGGAAAAAAAATTAGCTTTAGCCAACCAATTACAGAAACCCCTACATCACATCCAAAAATGGGTAGCCTTGGCAGATTTAGCCCGAATTCCCAGCGTCGGCTGTCAATACTGCGGTTTACTCTTACACGCTGGCATTGCCTCAGTCAACCAACTAGCCCAAACTTCCGCCCACAAAGTACATCAACAAATCTTGAAATTACAAGTTTCCACCATGCAGCGCCGTGACCTTTGTCCCCCCGTCGAAGAAGTTTCTCGCTGGATTCAACAAGCAAAAACGATCGTTAGGTAGTGGGTAGTTGGTTGTGAATATTGTTTGAAAAACATCGCAAATGGGTAATTAACCTTAACTTCTAAGACTAGTCCTATGATCTATCTTTTTTACCCCAAAACCTTCACAGTACTTTGTTTTCTTTGCTTCAGTCGCTTTGTTACTTTATTAACCGTCAGGTGTATGCGATTGCTAGTCATAACACCAGACGGCACTCATGTCTTTCACCTAAAATCTTAGGAACGATACTCAGCAGCTATTTTTTAGTATTGCCATCCTAAATAACATCCTTTACCTTTCCCATTAAGGAATCTGTGAACTTACCCCAGTCACTCCGCAACTCTGAAAAATGCTCGCGTGGATTGTCATCCATTGACTCAGCTTTACCATAAGCAATAATGAGTAAGGTTAAAGCTTCTATCGAACGCCTAGCAGCTTTGGTAGCTTCATCTCCAGAGATGCTTCCAGGCATTGCATCAGCAATACGGCGAAGAGGTTCCCACATTTCTCGGTAAAAGGGATGCCGTGTATTAAGCGTAATAATAACTTTTCCGTCAATGTGCTGAGTATCTATCAGTAAATTACCTCGAATATCAACAAATTCAACAACAAACGGCAAGTCCTTAATAGCTTCTTGATATTCTTCTTGTTTCTTTTTGTCTTCACCGACAACATCTCGCGCTAAATCTACGAGAATTTGCGATTTCTCTTGATTTGATATCTTGGTTTTAACACGGCTTTTAGGTAGTGTTAGGTTAGCCTCTTTAACTGCTTGAAGAACAGGAAGATGTTCTCCGTTACCTTTATTTGATTTCCTTGTAACTTCACCCCAAATATTATTTAGAGAATTGCGTGCTTCCTCAATGTAGCTGTTGAGAAAGTTGCGTATTTCAGTCCGTAATTCATCATGAGGTTCTACACCACGTTTAACGTTCCGAACACCAAAATACGAATCTAGCTCTGGTTTAAATGCAACTTCAATCCCAATAAAACGATCACGATCTTCAACACCTTTAGGAAAAATCTTAGGAACATTTGTGTAATTAATCTCACGGTTAAGACGAACGAAGCTGATGGCACCTTGATTATCTTGCAATCGTAGTATTTTACGAGCAAAATTATCATTAGCCATGCCACGCTCACGCGCTACCTCGCTTGGATAAAGAGTAACTGTGACTGTACATATTGAGCCTCCAACTTTAATGTTCCCCCTAGCAATTTGAGTAGCAGGAAAATGTTCTTTTGAAGCTTCTGGCAAAGGTAAAGATTTTTCCCTATTTTCCTTATTTGTTCCTTTTCGCAGACGTTGATAGTATTTGAAGATTTCCCGATCTGCCCATGTTCCTTTCATAAGATAAAGAGGGTCATGTGGGAGAAGATCGGTTCCATCAAAAGAAATACGAATTCCTTCATGTAGAAAATAACGAAACATCCGAGCTAGTTCATGCTTTACCTCTGCTTTCAAAGCTTGTGCATCAGAAGCTTGCTGACCTTCTTCAAGGCGATCAACTTTCGACCAAAGTACGATTGTTCCAGACCCTTTAGGAGCATAGGGAAAAATATTATCTGGAATTGACTCAGTATCAGGAAAATCAATGCCGACTGTTTTACCTTCCCTTTCCTGAATTAGAGCTTCCTCCAAATCAAACCAGACATGATACCATTCTTGCTCATTTGTACGACTCCAAACGTCAATACGCTGACCATAATTAAGGGCAGCAAGTTTGGCGCCCACTCCATATTTTCCAATGGTGTCAGTTCGCATATAACGAGTTGAATACCCTAATTGAAGATAGCGTTGTAGGACATCAAGTTCCATTCCATCACCATCATCAATAATTGTAATTTGGTGGATATGCCGTTTACCGGACTTAGTTTTAGACTCTTCAAAGAGTAGAGTAATATTATTGGCGTTAGCTTCTAGGCTATTGTCAATAACTTCGCCAAGTGCAGCAGATAAGCTATAGCCCGAATCTCGCAGTGATTGCAAAGCATACCCTGTTAGGACGACAGGAATTTTCTCCTTTGAGGCAGATTGGTTAGTAGTTCCTTGAAGTACCATAATTGTTTCCTTATCTAACGAAATTAAACTGAAACTGATTGTGATAGTCGAATGTTTTACCCAAAGATCCCTGAGTTAGAAAAAACCTTTGGGATCTTTGGAATTAACGCACTATGCAATCTCCTGTTTGTCGAGGTGAGCTTGCACAATTTGGCGTACTTTCTGGCGCAGTCTGTTCGCGGTACGTTGAGAAACGCCACAAGCAGACGCAGTATCGGCTATACTCTTGCCATTGAGCAGATCATTGAAACATTGGCTCAAATTCTTACCGGATGCAGATACTACTGCCCGCAGTTGCTCTTCTATTTCCAAAGCAACACAAGGTTCAACATCTTTAATCCAAGTGGGAGTGAGCAAAGCTGCTTTTTGCCATAGCCGAGTTTGACGAGCTTTTGCCCGTCGGAGGCTGAACCTGGCATTTCTTATTAAGTCGTAGCGAAAAAACTTTAAGTTTTCTTCCTGGCTCCGAGAGTTTACTGCTAGCGAGATGGCATATTCGATAATTTCTGCTTCAGAGGAACCAGGGGTTAACGTCTGAAGGCGTTGTTGTAGCTCAAGAACAGTAAGCCAACGCTTGTCCAGCACTTTTGTCATTTAATTTTTCTCCTTCTTAGTACTCTGCCGCCCCTATACCGAGTGCAGCTTCGTCTGTATTCAAATTATACGGCACCAGAATTGAGCATTATGCGCCAAGGTACTAGAAGAGATTTAATTTCCATTCGGTGTATTGTCCTGCTGTTCTTCAACTTCCAAATCTAGGGCAAATCTCAAAGCTTGCCTGATTCTGAGCATAACTTCATCGGGTAATGCACCCAGTTTTCTCTCAAGTCTCACAGTTGGAATAGAACCTAAACCTTGAATATTAGCAACGGAGTCTCGTTGTAAAAAGGATAGTCTGGGCAGGGCAACTTCGTAGGAACTACCGCGATTTTGCGTAGTTACTGGTACATAAAGAACTAAAGCGCGAGGTGGATTAGGATCAACGCGAGATACGATCACAACAGGGCGTTGCTTTGCTACAAGCCCTAAATCAACCAGCCACACTTCACCAGGTTTCGGATTCATCAATTAAATCTAACACTTCTTGTTCTACAACTCTCGATCGCACCAAATCTAGCGCATCTTGGTCTGCTAATTCAATGATCTCCGTTAGGTATTGCCGTACTTGTTGGGCAATATCAGGTTGCCATTGACGCAGTTTCATATCAAGTTCTTGAATTAAAGCATCCATTACAAATTTTTCAGCAATGATGGTTGTTTAGTTCCATATTAAGGTATGTCACAGCAAGCAGCACTCCATTGATTATTATTGGATTCATCAATTAAATTTAGCAAAGCTGTTGAAGCGTTTGCAGGTCTTGCTGGAAGTCAATAATGCTGTAATGAAGGTAAGCACCATGTAGTTTGAGGAAAGCATCTACTTCAAAGCGGTTGAGATTAAGAATACGTCCGACTTCAGCACTGGTCAAGTTTTGTGCTTTGTAGGCTTCCACAACCAGGATTTCTAGGATACGTTGGGAGAAGTTCTCTAAATCAGGTTTGAGTTTTTGGATGTATTCATCTGGAATATCAATGGTGATTTGCATCGGTAGGTTTTGGAATATGATTTTATTTTTGAGTCTAGCATTGGAGAATTAATAATAGGTTACGCTGTGGTAATTGAAAAAGCACAAGTAAACTTTCACCAGGTTTCGGATTCATCAATTAAATTTAACACTTCTTGTTCTACAATTGTCGATCGCACAGGCATCCTGCCCGCCCCATTCTTAGATAACTATTATCACTTTATTTATTTGCACCTATTTACTGAAGTTTAAAACCTTTCGCTGCTAATTGTTGGCGGAGACTTTCAATAATTACGATATCGAGGGTATTTTCGCCATTATTACTATTAGCTCGACGTTGACTGGCAACATATTCATTACGTTTTTGATACAAGTCACGGATAGCAGCTTGAATTCTCTTTCTTTCCGCTTTCTTGCTGGCTACATATTCGCGCTTTTGAGCTAAACTCATTCCCCGCATAACTGGCGGTAAAGCATTATTTGGTAATTGTTCTAGGTTAACGATTCCGCGATCGATCGCATCAATTAAATCCCAAGAAGCATTATTATAATATCCCGAAGCTTTTGAGATCCCACGCATAGCTAAATTTTGCCCAGAGTTGGCATCTTCTCTAGTCTGTCGCTGTTGTCCAATTTCTCCTTGCTCACCGTAGGGAATAAAGGTTTGATTGAGTTGAGAATTCAAAGCAGCAATTTGCTCATCGTAAGGAGATTTAATCAATTCAACTTTTTTATCTTGGTTAATATTGAAATGACTACCTTGTGCTAAACTAGCTCCTGAAGCCCAAAGTTGTCGCTCTCCACTTTCAGATGAACCACAATAAATAGTATTAACTAAGACATTTTTTCCAGCAGCAATAGTAACAGCTTCCCGCCAAGAACTTGGGCCTTGATCGAATGGTTCATTACCTGCAATAAAAATCACCCGAAAATCTTCTGGATCTTTACTCCAGTTTAATTCTTGCATAGCCGATCGAATTACCCAACCAGCATATTCTTGACCCCCCTTAGTTCGGATCGTAAATAGCTTTTCCGAAACCAAATCTAATTCCGAAGTAAATCCAGTTAACAATCTAACAAACCCTTCTTGAGAAGGTATATTATCATTACCATAGTGGTAAAGCGCAACTTCTAAATCTGGTATTTCTCCATCTTTAGTTACTTTAGTTAACGAATTAACAATTTGCCAAATTTGAGTCCGAGTTTGGTCAATCAGTCCATCCATGCTATTACTAGAATCCAGCAGAATAGCGATCTGAATTTTAGCTTTAGCCAAAGCTGTACTAGGAAAACATAAAACGCTCAGGCTCAGGGCTATAGAGAAGAGAATTCGAGAGAGTTTCTGCATAAAGGTTTCTGATTTCATCTATTAAATACTAATCGTTTACCAATTTAACTGAGTTCATCAATCTAGAAACCCGATTTATTCAAGAAACCGGGTTTCTTTTTTTTCAAACAACAAAACCTAATTAAACCTAGATAACAATTCTTCACGGGATAACTGTAACAACAAAGCAGTTGAATCTGCGGGCGGTAAAGCTAACAAAGGCTCAATAATTCCCCTTAGTTCATCATCCAATTCTCCAAATTTCGCACGCAACAAATTTTCCACAAAAATTCGTTGTCCTTGCTCGATACCTTGCTCGATACCTTGCTCGATACC
>JBAVZX010001028.1:0-5083 GCA_049589015.1 Phormidium sp.
CCCATTGTCGGAATGGATAAAAAAATTGGAGTCTTTACCACTCGTCCAGATACGGTTTATGGTGTTAGTTATGTAGTACTTGCACCAGAACATCCATTAACACCAAAAGTCACCACATCCGACAATAAAGAAACCGTTGAAACCTTCATCAAAGAAGTAGCAAGTCAAACTGAATTAGAACGTACAGCGGAAGATAAACCAAAACGGGGAATTCCCACAGGCGGAAAAGCAATTAATCCATTTACAGGTGAAGAAATTCCCATTTGGATAGCTGATTACGTATTGTATGAATATGGCACAGGCGCAGTAATGGGAGTACCCGCCCATGATGTTAGGGATTTCAAATTTGCCAAAGAACAAAACTTACCCATTAAAGTAGTAATTACTCCCTTAGAAAGTGCCGAAGAACAAATCACCGAAGCATACACAGAACCAGGAGTTATGATTAATTCCGGTGAGTTTAATGGAATGAATTCCACTGAAGGGAAACAGGCAATTATTGACTTTGCAGAAAAGCAAGGTTTTGGTAAAGCGAGAATTCAATATCGGTTAAGAGATTGGTTAATTTCGCGTCAACGTTATTGGGGTGCGCCAATTCCGGTAATTCACTGTCCAAAATGTGGAATTGTACCAGTTCCCGAAGCAGAATTACCAATAGTTTTGCCCGAAAATGTCGAATTTAGTGGTCGTGGGCCTTCGCCTTTGGCACAATTAGGAGAATGGGTAAATGTGCCATGTCCGAGTTGTGGAACTCCGGCAAAAAGAGAAACCGATACGATGGATACTTTTATCGATTCATCGTGGTATTATTTGCGGTTTACTGATGCAAAGAATGAAAATCAGGTGTTTGATTCTGGTAAAACAAATGATTGGATGCCTGTGGATCAATATGTGGGTGGAATTGAACACGCAATTTTACACTTACTTTATTCTCGCTTTTTTACGAAGGTGTTGCGCGATCGCAAACTCCTCAACTTCGACGAACCCTTCAACCGCCTATTAACACAAGGCATGGTACAAGGATTAACATATACAAATCCCAAAAAATCAGGAAATGCCAAATACATTCCTTCCGCTTTAGTTAATCCCAACGATCCAAAAGATCCAGAAACAGGAGAACCCTTAGAACTCTCCTATCAAACCATGTCTAAATCTAAATATAACGGCGTAGCGCCAGAAGATGTAATTAACAAATATGGCGCAGACACCGCCCGAATGTTTATCCTTTTCAAAGCGCCACCCGAAAAAGATTTAGAATGGGATGATGCAGACGTTGAAGGACAATTCCGCTTTTTAAATCGCGTTTGGTTGTTAGTAACAGAGTACAGTGAAACAACACCCGCCAAAACCCAAAAAGGCGAATTAACCAAAGCAGAAAAAGACTTACGTCGCGCCATTCACACCGCAATTGATGAAATTTCCAAAGACTTAGCAGGAGATTACCAATTAAATACAGCGGTTTCAGAGATGATGAAATTGAGTAATGCACTCAAAGATTCAACTTGTAAAAATTCCGCCGTTTATACCGAAGGAATCAAAACCTTAATCTTGCTTTTAGCACCTTTCGCCCCTCATATTGCCGAAGAATTATGGCAGATAATTGGTAATAAAAAATCTGTCCATCAAGAAACTTGGCCCAAACTTGATAAATCAGCTTTAGAAGTTGATGAAATCACCTTGGTAATTCAAATTAACGGCAAAACTCGCGGCACAATTCAAGCACCTACTAATTTAGATAAACAGGAATTAGAAAAATATGCCCGTGAATCTGACGCAGCGAAACGTTACCTTGAGGAAGGAAAGGAACCGAAAAAGGTAATTGTAGTACCTGGAAAATTGGTAAATTTTGTAGTTTAAAACCAGCAAAATCATTAGTCATTTGTGGTTAATTCAACAAATGACTAATGATAATTGACAAGGAAAATTAAGCCATGACTAACTTATTAACTAAGTTTAAAACTGATACCTGGGTAACAGCAAATTGGGAAGAATTTCAGCAATTAATTGCCGAACCGGAGTTTCAAAAAGCTAAGTTTTACTATCACAATGGACAGTTGAGGATTGAAATGGTTCCACTAGGTCACGATCACGCTTGTGATAATACTATTGTTATCTTTGCTATTAGCCTCTTTTGCGGGATTAAAGATATTCTGATCAAAGGTTTAATTAACTGTAGTTACAGAAAACCAGGGATTCAAGAATGTCAACCTGATGCTTCTTATTATATTGGAGAGAATGCTGATATCGTTCCTTGGGGAACTTCTGTGATTAATTTAGAAACTTATCCACCGCCAGATTTAGTGATTGAAGTTGCGAATACTTCTTTAGCTGATGATATGGGAGGGAAACGGTTACTTTATGAGGATTTGCAGGTTAAAGAATATTGGATTGTTGATGTGCAGAATGTGCGGATTATTGCTTTTAGTATTGCAGATGGTGGAAGTAGAAGAATTACTCAATCTCAAGTGTTAACAGGGTTAGAAATTTCTGTTTTAGAAGAAGCTTTGCGGCGTAGTCGTCAGATGAATCAAAGTCAGGTTTGCGCTTGGTTAATGGCAGAGTTTCAAAAGTAATTTTTTTGAACCGCGAAGACGCGAAGAACGCGAAGGAAGAAAGAAGAAAGAAGTAATTCACTTGCAACCTAACTAAAATGTATCTGTATTCTTATCTGTGTTCATCTGTGTTCATCTGTGGACATCTGTGGTAAAAAACAATATTTCGGGTAAGCAAGAAGTCCAGATTAATTCTTATCTGCGTTCATCTGCGTTTATCTGCATTCATCTGCGTTGAAAAAAAGCCTTTGCTAATCACCATTAACAAAGACTTTCTAAACTTTAAACTACTGCATTTTACAGAACTTTCTTTCTCTATCAATTTCCGGTTCTTGCCAAGAATAAGCAAAATGACTCACCGTATTAATTTGGGGTGCGATTTGGCGCATTGCTTGCATTTGCACTTCTAAAGATGGACGATTACCGAAAGATTTACCCCAATTTCCAGCGATCGCAGGTCGAATATCAGTACCATAAGGAGCTAAGTTGATTACCCTTTGCAACTCTTCCAAAATACAGCCAGTAGTACCACAATCGGCATAAATCATCGGATGCCATTCAATGTTACTGGGAAATCTATCCCAAGGTTGAACCCGCGAATCAAAACCTCGACCAACAGCCTTATTTCCACCTGGAAAAAATACCGCACCCGAAGGCAAACCTAACCGCTGCACAGGTTCAACTGCTGATGAAAGGAAGTCTATCACCCCTTGGGCAGCATGAGCTACAGTTAATTGCCAAAGTTCTGTTTGTAAATATGGTTGACGTTGAGCAGGAGGCAGGATATCTTTACTTAAATCAGCACTACGTCCTTGCCACATCGGTTCCGTTTCTTGGGGATAAAGTTGATCGACTTGAGCAATATCACCACTATTGACAAATCCCTTACTTAAAAACCTGCGAATTAATTCCAAACCTTTATAATTTAAAGCTCTTTGTAACAACACTTGTTGAGCAGCATCGCCATAAATCCACAAGTCTTGCACCTTAGTTGCTACAGAAGCTTGACCCATACCTCTGGGATAACGAATATAATCAAACAACATTCCATCAGGTTTACGTTTTAATATTGCCTGAATTAGCCGATTGTAATCCTGTCTAGCTTGTAAATTATAAGGATCGACAAAAGCCTTACTAGCATCACCCTTAGCTAAATCAGTATCCAGACTCGCCTCATTTACCACATTTAAACTAGTTTGATTTCGACCATTCCGCGCCATTACTTGTTGACGATCGGACCGTTGAGCATAAGCATAACCGAAATTCATCGCAAACAGCCAAGCATAAACCTTTAACCCCCGTTCTCGACCTTTTTGAATTGCTTGGGCAAACAAATCAGCTTTTTCTGATCCTGGCAGTTGTATCACAGATTGCCAAGGAGTCGGGTTATCTGCTTCCGGTAATAATACTTGTGCGTCGTAAAAAACTTCTACATAAACTTGGTTGTAGCCTTTATTGACAATCCGATCCATGATGTAATCTAGAGAACCCGATCGCAAATCACAAGGATATAAACGTAGCCAAATCGCTTGATTGCGGGGCCAATTTTGCGATCGACACTCTTGTAATTGTTTTGCTTGTTTAGTAATTAAATCTTTGTACCGTCTCTGTGCATCTTGATTCCCTCCTAAAGCCGTCTGTCGTAGGCTTTCCTTTTGTTTAATCATTTCGCCAGTTAACTGACAAGGTACTAGGCTTTGTGCCTGAGTTGGTTGAATCCCCAAATTCTGACTAACTAAGCCAGTGGTAAAAACTCCTGCTAAAAACCCACTACAGAAACGCATTTGGCGGTTTGTAATTGCTGTTAAAGACGGCATCAATCTAAAATAACCTTTCATCCTAATCAAGCAAAAAGAAAATCAACGACAAAACTGAAAATCGGATCTACTGAATTTTGCACCCATATTTGCTTCCTAATGCAGGATACTTCTTTTTTGACCGAATAGGTACAAGGAAGGTTGCCAAAATAAAACCCCGCTACTGAATATCACATAGCGGGGAAAGATTACCTTATTTCGATCAAAGATTTACATTTAGGCTAGCCATTCTTCGATCGCTTCTTCCTTAGTATTAGTATGCCGTGACGGAGTTTCGCGATTAAACTTCATGTGAATCGCTCTAGTTTGCTCACCATCAGCCGCCACCGCCATAATCGGATAATCAATCAATCCATCTTGGAACGACATTTGGAAGCGGAAAGTTCCATCAGGATTCAACTTAATCGGACGACCACCAATAGTAACAGTAGCATCTGGTTCAGTCGCACCATAAACAATCAACTCAGCATCCGCAATCAACCAGAACTTGCGCGGACGAATCGGAGGTGCAGAAGCCGAAAAACCAAGTCCAGAAACCGTAGGCGCTGCCCACAATCCTACCCCAGAAGGAATGATATAAGAACTGAGTGCCTGTTCGTAAGAACTGACAGCATAAGAACTGACGGCGTAAGAACTGATGGGAATTTGGTACGAACTAACTGCGTAAGAACTTAAGGCGTAAGAACTAATCGCTTGTTCGGAGGAACTTAAGCC
>JBAVZX010001029.1:0-1762 GCA_049589015.1 Phormidium sp.
GGGAAATCTTGACTCGGATAAGTCGCCTCATCCAAAGTGTACATTGAACCTGCTGCTGGCTGTTCTACCAAACGCAGAATTGTCTTAGTTCCACCGATATCGCCTGCTAAAAGTAATGTCATAAATCTAGTGAAAGCGGATTACTTTTTCAGTTTGACTCAAATGGGAAGTATCGCCATTGAGTTCCATTATCCATTGTCGATCGCGACGGACAATTTTCACCAAACAACACAAAGAAGCATTGATTTCTGGTGTTCCGCCAACTAATGCTTGACTCGTTCCCACGACAGATGCTCCATGTCCTACTAATAGGATATCTTGGGTAAATTCTGCTACGAGTATTTTAGCTGTTTGAGCCGATCTTGCCATCATTTTATCCACATTTTCCGGGTATTCAGCAATCACTCTAGAGGTATAATTTGGGTCAACTCTGGGAAATTTTGACTGCAATTCAGCAAAAGAAAGTTTCTCTGGGTGTTCCTTCATCCAATCAGAATTTAACCATTCGCTTAACCCAGATTCTACCTTAATTGGTAAGTCTAAAATTTCCGCAACTTGATTAGCAGTTTGTACAGTTCTTAAGAAGGGAGAAGCGAAAATATGAGCAATCTTTTCTCCTTTTAACCGTTCTCCTAATTGACTTGCTTGAATAAGTCCATCATCAGAAAGTGGCGGATCGTATCGGCGTTCTGCGGTTAAAAACCAATCTGGGTTAACAAAATCTAAGCGGTTTCCGTGACGGGCTATCCAAACTGTTTGTGACATAAGATAATTAAATTTATGATTGTATTACGGGTAACAATTACCTGATGATTTTCTGCAATTGCACAAGTCAATTGTACCGCATCTTCAAAATAGATTACTTAATATTTCTCCTCACGCCGTTCTTGCAACATTACTTCTATTTCCCGATCGCTTAGAGGTGAGTTATCCTTTTTCAATAGACCACGCAAACCAGTTAATGTCCCTTCTGGTATTGGTGGACGGGATTGAGCATTTGTTGGTGGTAAATTATTTGTTTTAGCTAGTCCCGTCATTCGTTCTACTATGTCTTCTGGTATTGGTGGACGGGGATTGACATCGTGACCGATCGATCGCACAATTGACTCTACTAATTTTAAGCGATCGCTCACCGACAATTTATCAGCTTCCCGCTTTAATTCTTGCCAATTCATATTTTTTACTTCTCTCTTTGCCATTTAATATAGCAATTATATTTTAGCTTTAAATAGAGGCTTTTTTTTGAACCGCAAAGAGCGCAAAGGACGCAAAGAAAGAAATCGAAGAATTAACTGAGGTAAGTAGTTGCGCTTCAGCGCTAAAGCGCAATTACGTACCTAAAAGTATTTTTATTGTGACAGCTTTTGAAATTTGGTAATTGTTTCAATCCTATTTATAGCTTTTTCTGCCACTCTTCTAAGCATGAGTCAATTAGGATTTCTAAATTTTCATACTTGTCTATAGTCGTTAGATCTTTTCTGTAATATTTTAGTTGATATGTATAAGAATCTATTGGCATGACAATTTTTATTTGGACGTATCCTTCCTTCGCATAACCAATATTTGAAACAGTTTTCCAATCAGTGAATATTCTTGCTCTAGCGCGGCTTTGTCTTTGACTGAGATAAGGTATCCAAAGGAACAAAATAGCCTCATTTGACTTACTATTAAAATATAATTCTGCACAAAAGTTTTTGCCTTTCCCATACCTTAAGTCTCCTCCATTAACTGTTTCCTGCATCCGTTGATCAAAACTCAGAAT
>JBAVZX010001030.1:0-2394 GCA_049589015.1 Phormidium sp.
TAATATAGCCCGATCGCCTAACCTGACTGAAAAAAACCTATTTAACCGATTTACACAACCTGAATGAGGACTACCTATTGGCGACATTTTAATAATTTCTCCTTCAATTAATTCTACTCGGTCATCTTCATTTAAAATACCAGCTTCAGCCATTCGGTAATATTCATCAACTGTGAATAGCCTTTTTTGCAACTGAACAGACATAATGATTTCTCCAAATTTTATTTTTTCGTTCCCAGGTTCAACCTGGGAACGAGATCTGGGAGGTTCTACCTCCTCTTGCGGCAAGATCTGAGTAAGTGCCTACAACGAATTTTATTGCACCTAGAGGCAGAGCCTCTTGTTTTCGTTCCCAGGTTCAACCTGGGAACGAGATTCGAGATCAGGAGATCTGGGAGGTTTTATCTGCGGTTTAAAAACCACTCGATTAAATTAGCGATCGCACAAATTGATCCAACCGATCCATCCCTTTATTGATAGTATCTAAATCGGTAGCGTAAGATAAACGAATGCAATCATCTGCACCGAAAGCAACACCGGGAATTGCTGCCACTTGATAAGATTCTAAGAACTTATCGCAAAATTCTAAAGAAGCTAATCCGGTTTTGCTGACATCAATAAATAGATAGAAAGCACCATCGGGTTTGGGACAACTTAAACCAGGAATTGCGCTGACTCTTTCTAACATTACTTGACGACGTTTGGCGAAAGCTTGGCGCATTTCTTCCACACAATCTTGAGGGCTGGTTAAAGCTGCGATCGCACCATATTGAGCAAAAGTGCAAACATTAGAAGTACTATGACCTTGCACTGTACTAGCAGCTTTAATCGCCTGAACTGGCCCTGCTAAATATCCGACTCGCCAACCAGTCATTGAGTAAGCTTTGGCAAAACCATTACTAATAAATGTGCGTTGGAAAATTTCTGGGCCGAAAGAACCAATGCTCACTTGTTGAGCATCATCGTAAATGATTTTTTCGTAAATTTCATCGGAAACAACGAAAATATCTTTCTCTACCACCACCTTTGCTAACGCTTCAATTTCCGCCGGAGTGTAAACAACTCCAGTAGGATTAGAAGGAGAATTCATGACAAACAATTTCGTTTTCGGTGTAATTGCGGCGCTGAGTTCTTCTGGAGTAATCTTATATTGGTTTTTCCCATCAGTTTGGACAATTACAGGTATACCACCTGCCAATTTCACCATTTCTGGATAGCTTAACCAATAGGGAGCCGGAATAACTACTTCATCTCCCGGATCGATTAAAGCTAACATTAAATTGAACAGAGAATGTTTACCGCCATTAGTAACAATTACATTCTCTGATTTGTAATCTAATCCATTATCTGTTTTTAGCTTATTTGCGATCGCTTCTCTCAGCTTAGGTTCCCCAGCTTCCGGGCCATATTTTGTCTTACCAGCATCCAAAGCTTGCTTCGCAGCAGCTTTAATATGCTCTGGCGTATCAAAATCCGGTTCACCAGCGCTAAAACTACAAACATCTATTCCCTCACCCTTCATAGCCTTAGCTTTGGCGGAAATAGCTAAAGTGATCGAAGGCGTAACTTGACTAATTCGTGCTGCCAACTGCATGATTAATTTTTTCCATTGCGGCAATTTTCTAGTTTCTCAGACTAACTCATGATCCCTCTGAGGATTTGTGATCTTTTTACCTTTTTGTGTTGGGGACTGGGGATTGGGGACTAGAGCGCCAGTCCCCAGTCCCTCAAAGTCCATTGCCGATTAAAATGAACGGTGCCCAGTAGTAGGGATGATTTAACTTCGAGGTTTCTGTTTGGGGAATGGATTGGGCGGTGGTAATTCCTCGTTGTTGACCGAAGGCGCTATGATTTCCGGTAATTAGGGCGATTTGTGCTTGGCGTAAGGCTTCGGCTTTGGAGATATTGCCTTTTTGCAAGATGCTGTAAAAGCCGTTAATTAAAACTTGCGTGCCTCCGTCGGAAACGGGCCAAAGTGAGGCTATTGCGGCCCTCGCGCCTGTGCGTTGCATTTGGAAGCCAAAACCGAGGATTTCTTCTCCATTTCCCAATTTTCCGTCTAAACCTGTTTCGCACGCACTGAGCACGATTAAATCTACTTTTGGTAATGACCAAGATTCTACATCGCGGAGGGTGGCGCGATCGCCATTGCCAAACATATTGACACTCTCCCGTCAAGCTAGCGCTGTGACGGGAGATTCATGTTTCTTCGAGCAATGCTTTTTAGTGCTAGCACTAACGAGCCTTACTTGCTCTCCACAAGCTTTAAATTCGGTATGCCCTACCGTATTTGTTGACAGTATTCTAATACCCTCTTCCCTAATGTTTTTCGCTGCATTCTCATCCCTGTCGTGATGGGTTTGACATTTTGGGCAAACCCATTCTCTATCTTTT
>JBAVZX010001031.1:0-5798 GCA_049589015.1 Phormidium sp.
ATAAGAGGGCTAAAGCCCAACTACGTACAAATTTTGCCTTCTGTCTCGAAAGAATCAACCGAAGCGTCCACTCACATACTCGCGAGTAGATTCTTCTTTCGGACTTTGGAAAATTATTTCCGTGTTGTCATACTCAACTAAATAACCTGTGCGTCCACCCTTTTCGGAAAGTTGCACATTAAAGAATGCAGTGCGATCGGAAACCCGTGATGCTTGCTGCATATTGTGGGTAACGATAATAATAGTATATTGCTGTTTTAATTCATGCAGTAAATCTTCCACCCGCAAGGTAGAAATCGGGTCTAGCGCCGAGCAAGGTTCATCCATTAAAATAACTTCTGGTTGCACTGCGATCGCCCGAGCAATACACAAACGTTGTTGTTGACCACCAGATAAAGATAACCCACTTTGTCTCAGTTTATCTTTAACTTCATCCCATAAAGCGGCACCTCTGAGCGATCGTTCCACCAACTCATCCATATCACCTTTATAGCGGTTTAAACGCGGGCCAAAGGCAATATTGTCATAAATTGATTTCGGGAAAGGATTAGCTTTTTGAAACACCATGCCAATCCGACGACGCACTTCTACCGGATCAATATTACTATCATAAAGATTCCTACCGTTGTAAGTAACATTTCCTTCTAAACGGAAACTGTCAATTAAATCATTCAGTCGATTAAAGCAGCGCAATAAAGTACTTTTACCACAACCAGAAGGCCCAATAAAAGCCGTAATCTGATTTCTAGGAACATCCATCATGACATCTCGCACAGCCAAGAAACTGCCATAATAAATATTGGCATTACGCACCTGAAAAACACTTTCAGTAGATTGAACTGATGGCGGATTGATTTTTGGATTAGAGCGCATATACACCTGTTTTGGATTTGCAAATACGTAAAATACTATTTTTTGCTCAGGCTGGAATAATTTACTCTGCGTTTTTCCTTTTCCAGCACTGAATATTTATTTTTTAACTATGCTTCTTTTCTACTCGTCAGCAAAGAAGCTAAAACTACAGCGCAGAGTATTTTTTGTGATTTTTTGACTTTTTCTCACTTAATTTCAGAGTTCCATCACCTATATCTTAAGACAGATTAACGACACCTAATATTAATTTAATGTCATTATGTGATGAATTTACGGTTAATCAGTTTCCTCCTAGCAGTTATTGCCTAGCTTTATTAACCAAATTTGCCTTAAGCTTTCCGACTAGTAACATAGCGAGTAATGATACTGGTAATTAACACCAACAGAACCAGAATTAAAGAAGCGGCCCAAGCTAATTGTTGTTGATTTTGGAAAGGTACGATCGCAAAATTATATACTAACACCGCCAAAGAAGCAGTTGGTTGTAAAAACGCATCAGGGGGCCAAAGTTGCGGCCAAAATTGCGAAAACAAAGCCGTAAACAGCAAAGGTGCAGTTTCTCCTGCCGCCCGCGCCACACCTAACGTAGTTCCCGTCACAATTGCCGGAACAGCTGCGGGTAAAACCACACCCCAAACAGTTTGGAATTTTGTTGCCCCCAAACCTACAGCAGCTTGGCGCACATCTTTAGGTACCAACTGCAAAGCTTCATCAGTAGTTCGCACAATAATTGGCAACATTAACACAGCCAAAGAAATACCACCTGCAATGGGAGAATAAGAACCCCAACCCAAAGCCGTAAAAGTCAAAACCACAGCAGCGTAAGCAAAAACCCCAGCAATAATCGAAGGCACACCACTAAGAATATTAGTCGCAAATCTTACCCACCGGGAAACTTTTCCGCTACTAAATTCCGTCAAATAAATTGATGCCATCACACCAAAAGGAACGCTAATTAACGCACCTATTCCCACCATAAGAATAGTGCCAACGATCGCATTTCCAAAACCTCCCCCTTCTGCCATTGGCGGCGGTGGCAATTCCACAAATACGCTAGGAGTAATACTAGTTATACCTTGTATAGTCACATAAATAAGTACAGCAAACAAAGGTATAACTGCCGCAGCAGCTAGCAGAAAAGCCACCCCGGTCATAATATTATTAAACAAAGTCCGGGAAGAAAAATTTGCCCGTAACAAACCACTGCTATCAAAAGAAGAATTCTGTTCTGGGTAACTCCGAGTCATAATTTCAATCTCTAAATTTCCGGCAATTCCTTCAGAATTTTTTACTAGTTGAATTTCTGATTAATTCAGCAACTCCAAAGCTAAATTCGCTTCACTCTTTGGACAATTAAATCAGCCAAAATATTCACCATCAAAGTCAAGACAAACAGAACTAAAGCGGCATACATTAAAGCCGAAACTTGCAACCCACTAGCTTCCGCAAATTGGCTAGCCAACAGCGAAGCAATAGTATTTCCAGGTGCTAACAAAGAAGTATTAATCGTATTAGCATTACCAATCAACATGGTAATTGCCATTGTTTCGCCCATCGCCCGACCTAATGCCAACATCACGCCGCCAACGATACCAGAAATTGCTGCCGGAATCAGCACTTGCAGAATAGTTTCCCATCTGGTAGCACCTAAACCCAAAGAAGCTTGCCGTAAATCAGGAGGCAAAGAAGTTAAAGCATCACGGGAGATAGCAGTAATAATTGGCAAAACCATAATTGCTAACACCAAAGACGCAGGTAAAATACCTGGCCCTGTTAAAGGGGTGCTAAACAAAGGAAACCAACTAAACCAACTATATAACCATGCACCTAAAGTATTTCGCAGCAAGGGAATTACCACAAAAATCCCCCAAATCCCATAAACTACGCTCGGAATTGCTGCTAGTAGTTCTACCAAAAATACCATTACCGTGCGAACTTTAAGCGGCAAAAAGTTCTCGCTCAAAATTAATGCTGTACCTACTCCAACTGGCACAGCTACCAGCAAAGCAATAAAAGAAGTAACGAGGGTTCCATAGATTTGAGGTAACACCCCATATTGATTTGTGACTGGGTTCCAAGCGCTTTGAAAAATGAATCCTAGCCCAAAAGTTTGAATAGCTGGAAAAGCATCTTTCCCAACTTGAAATGCTATCAACAGCAATAAAGCTGCAATCGCAAACGCAAATAAACGAGTTAACCAAACAAACCCGCTATCTAACCTTTTATCCAATACTGTAGGGGGTTGGAAAATACTAAAATTTTCCTTTTCTCCTGTGCTACTCATGATTGCTCTGATGAAAAATTTATGAAAGAAAAGAAGAAATGAGAGGGCGAACTTAAGTTAATTCAGCTTTTTTCAATGCTACTAGCTACAATTTGGTTTCACTTACTGAAAATACTAGTAGCAACAATTAATTGCGATTAACTAGGGAGTAGCAGGTGCTGGAGTAGCTGCGTCAGGAGTCGTCACTGCACCTGGAGTGGTAGCTGCGTCAGGAGTTGTCATTGCACCTGGAGTTGTAGCTGCACCTGGAGTCGTCACTGCACCTGGAGTAGCGGCGGTTGTCTCAGGAGTTCCAGCTGGAGAGGCAACGGCAATGTCAAAGTCTGGACTAATTGCTTGAGCAACAGTAGCTACTCTAGAAGCAACTTTCGGCGGAAGAGGAATATAACCTAAATCAGGAGCAATTCTTTGTCCTTCAGTCAAAGCGTATTCCACCATTGCTTCGATAGTTTTGGCTTTGGCTGCATCTTGATATTTGGGATAAACTAGCAACCAGCTATAGCTGACAATAGGATAAGATTCTGCACCTTCTGGGTCAGAAATGAAAGCTCGCAAGTTTTCTGGTAGTTCTACTGCGGCTAAAGCGTTGGAAGCTGTTTGGTCGTTGTAAGTAACGAAATTGCCTGCTTTATTTTTTAGGGCGGCGAAGGTGATGTTATTTTGTTTGGCGTAGCCATATTCAATGTAACCAATAGCGCCTGTTGTTTGAGCGATTTGAGCAGTTACACCTTCGTTGCCTTTTGCACCAACGCCTACGGGCCAAGCTACAGTTTTACCGTCACCGACTTTAGATTGCCAAGTGGGGCTTACAGCACTTAAATGTTTGGTGAATACGCCTGTGGTTCCGCTACCATCTGCACGGTAAACTACTGTGATGGGTAAGTTAGGTAGGGTTACGCCAGCATTATCAGCAGCAATTTTGGGGTCATTCCAAGTTTTTATATTCCCCAACAAGATATCTACATAGACATCTCGTGATAGTTTTAAGCCTGTTGGTACACCAGGTAAGTTGTACGCTAGGACGATTCCACCTGCTGTTACTGGGAGCATGAGTGCGCCCCCTTTAGCTTTTGCTAATTCTTCGTCAGTCATAGCGACATCGCTAGCGCCAAAGTCTACGGTACCGTTAATAAACTGTTGGACTCCTGCACCGCTACCGACTGATTGGTAGTTAATTCTAGCTTTGGGATTAATTTTATTGAAATCGGCAAACCAACGTTGATACAAGGGGGCGGGGAAAGATGCGCCTGCACCAGAGATGAGTGTGTTCTGCTCTAAATTAAGTCTGGATGGAGTGGTAGTAGTGGTTCCAGGTGCTACTGCTGGGTTAGCGCTGGGAGTGGTGGTATCTGTGGCGGTAGGGGTGGTTGTTGATGGGCCACAAGCGCCTAAACCAATGGTCAATGCTACTCCAGAAATGGCAGCAGCTATAGTTTTGGGATTGGTGAGAGTAAGACGTAAAATCATCTGGATAAATTTTTAGCTTTTTTTGTTAAAAACCCATTGCAGCATAGCTCTTTATGGTAAAGATAAGGTTAACAAGAAAAATTCCTCCGTTTGGGTGAGTAAAAAGTAAGACAGGTTGCTATTCCCTAAGTTGTGAGATGATATTTCTGGGATAAACTGACTTTTTAGTAAAAGAGGGTTAAGTGTGAGAGAAACGTTGTTATTAATTTCTAATAATTCGGTTGTGAGTGAGGATGCTCTTAATTTTGAGCAACCGTTGGGAGAATGGTTACAAAGGCTGACTGAAGAAATTATAGCTGGGAAAAGGCTGAGTCGGGATGAAGCGATCGCACTCTCCAATATTCAAGGTGAAGAAAACATTTTGTTATTATGTGCCGCTGCTGACCAAGTGCGTCAAGCTTGTTGCGGTAATACAGTAGATTTATGCAGCATCGTTAATGTTAAGTCGGGCAATTGTTCGGAAAATTGTGGTTTTTGCTCTCAATCAGTTCACCATCCAGGTAATGATTCACCTGTGTATGGTTTGAAGTCGAAAGAGGAAATTTTAGCTCAAGCAAAAGCAGCTGAAGCGGCTGGTGCTAAGAGATTTTGCTTAGTTAGTCAGGGAAGAGGTATTAAATATAACAGCCCAAAATCAACTGAGTTTGAAAACATTTTAGAAACGGTGCGGCAAATTATTGCCGAAACTAATATTAAGCCTTGTTGTGCTTTGGGAGAACTTACCGCAGAACAAGCCGAAGCTTTGAAAGATGCAGGTGTAACTCGCTACAACCATAATTTAGAAGCAGCGGAAAACTTTTATTCCCAGATTGTTACTACTCACACTTGGCAAGACAGAGTGGAAACAGTAAAAAACCTGAAAGCTGTGGGAATTCAAGCTTGCACAGGTGGCATTATTGGCATGGGTGAAAGCTGGGAAGATAGGGTAGATTTGGCTTTAGCTTTGCGGGAATTACAAGTAGAGTCGGTGCCAATTAATTTGTTAAATCCGAGAGAGGGGACACCGTTAGGCGATCGCACTAAACTAGATCCTATTGAAGCATTAAAAGCGATCGCTATCTTCCGCATGATTCTACCAGAACAAATCCTTCGCTACGCAGGCGGAAGAGAAGCAGTCATGGGAGAACTGCAAGCAATGGGATTAAAAGCCGGAATTAATGCCATGTTAATTGGA
>JBAVZX010001032.1:0-2522 GCA_049589015.1 Phormidium sp.
TGAAAAATCAGCGACGTATCGCTGGATAAAAGTGCCGGAGCGACTTTTGATTTCACGAGCGATCGACTCTATCAGAATAGCATCTTCCTGATTGAATTCTCCGGCTCTTAACTTTTGTTTCCAAATGCAGAATTTTCGATCTGGTTGTTTAAACCATTTGGGAAAAAGGGATTCATACCAATATCTGACGCTGGGGGTGAGTTGGTGAAAAAATAATTGTCTTTCGTCGTCGGTTAAAGCTTTTAATTCCAACCAAAACTCAGTATCTTTGATAAGTTCTAGCAGGAACGCCATTAAAAATCTTTTCTGGGTTAGGGAACCAGGTTTTATGTCTTTAATCCAACGCCAAATTTCTTCTAACCTGCTTGCTAAAGCAGGTTCTAGGGAAGATGCAACATGACTCAGTTCCTTGAGTTTAGGCGATATTTCCTTGGCTGGCAAATGATTTCCCACTTTCAATACTCATAAATGCGATCGCTCTGTCCTGTCTCATATTATACTTGTGTTTTTTCTTTGAGTTACAACCGAGATAAACCAACTGACTTGAATACTCCTTTCTGGCATGGGACGATAGTTAGCCATTGCAATCAGACTTCATACATATAATGTTCAAAATTACGAGCTAAATCCTTTGGTAATTTAGCCCATTCTGATTCTGGAATTTGTTCGCCAATCTCAATAATTTGCTCCCAAAGGGGTTTTGTAGTAGGTTCATCAGCTAGTACAGTAACGCGCACTCGTCGTCCAGCTAGTTCAGATGAGTGTGCTACAATTTCTTCCCATGTTCCTTCTAGTTCTAAGAGTTTGGATTTCATGATCAAAAGCCTCTCGACGCTGATTCTAATTTAAGTTTAACTAAATAGTTAGCTTTTCAGTATTTGTAATACTGTTTGAGCAGCATTATAACCCGCTGCACCAATAACTGATCCGGCTGGATGACAACCTGCACTGGCGGAATAAAGCCCGGTTATTGGTGTAGTATAGGGGAGGCGATCGCTAAATCCAAAAGAGTTATCGACGTGGTGAATATGTCCCTTGGTAATGCCAAAATGTTGCTCGATTTTTTGGGGATGTAAGGGAAAAACTTCTTGAACTAATTCGGATGTTCCGGGGGCGAAGCGATCGCAAATTGACAACAAATGATTTACATAGCGACTCTCTTCTTTTTCCCAAGTCGTTCCTGTTAGTTCATAAGGCACCCATTGCACAAACAATGCTGAATTATGCCTTCCTTCTTCATCTTGTAAAGATGGATCGATAGTTGTGTGAATATACCATTCAATTGTCGGAAACTCAGGTAATATTCCGGCTTGGACTTCGGCGAATGTGGTGTTTAGCGATCGCATTACCTCCGACTCATTTGGCAATAAATGAATTGTGGTATTAAACTGCCCTTTATTTTCCGGTAAACAGGTGAATTTTGGCAAGTCTTTTAAACAAATATTTACCTTAAATGTTGTGCCGTTTTTCCGGTATCCTTCTAACCTTTGATTGTACTCGTTTGGTAATTTTTCCACACCAACTAATTGTTGCATTCGGAAAGGATCGGCATTGACAATAATTGTGTTAGCAGAAACTTCACTACCATCAGTTAAAACTACACCTTTAACTTGATTGTTTTCGACTAAAATTTGGCTGACACCCTTGCTAGTTTCGATTTCTGCGCCAGCTTTAATTGCTTCATTAGCAAAAGTTTGGGTGACAGTTCCCATTCCTCCTTTTACTACCATCCAAGTTCCGTCACTTCCCGGTAATCTACACATATTATGAATTAAAAAATTCATCCCAGTTCCGGGGGTATTCCAAGTACCACAAAGTCCCGAAAAGCCATCGGTGACAGCATACATTGCTTTTACTAAGTCGCTTTTGAAGTTGAAGCGATCGAGATATTCCCCAACTGATTTTCGACACAAATCAATAAATATTTGGCGCAGTTTTGGACGCACATATTTTTCCGCTGTTTCTTCAATTGAAAGCGGCGAAGTTAACCAAGTTGGGGCGATGTCTTCTCTGATTTGGGAAATCTCGTTTTGTAATGCTTCGTTTGCTTTCCAGTCTGCTTCGGAAAAAAAGTCAATAAATTGCTGTTTCATTGCTTCTCGATCGGAACCAAAAAGCAAATATCTCTTATCTGTAGTCGGTAAAAAATAATGCGGATCGCGGCGAATTGTTGGTAAGTTTATGTGAAGTTTTTGTAGTAGTTCTGGAGGCATTAAACCGAGTAGGTAAGCGCCTGTTGATGTTCCTAAGTTTGGGGCGGTTTTGAAGGGTTTTTCGGTGCGACAAGCGCCGCCAATTACGGGTTTTTCTTCTAAAATTAGAACTTTAAATCCTTGGCGTGCTAGAATTAATGCTGATACTAATCCGTTATGTCCTGCACCGATAATTAAGATATCAACTTTTCTTTTTTGTTGGTTCATGATTTTTTAAACCGCAGATGAACGCAGATGTTTATGTAAGTTTTTGGTTGGGTTCACTAATTTTTTTTGAAACGCAGATGAATGCAGATGAACGCAGATGAA
>JBAVZX010001033.1:0-4325 GCA_049589015.1 Phormidium sp.
AACAACGTGCTTAATATACTTATTGCTGTTGCGGATACCAACCGTACCAGTTTAGGACAGCTAACCAAATTGCGGAAAGCAATCCTGCTATGCTGAGGGTTAAACCACTGTAAGGGACTATTAACCCTAAAATTGGTAGAACTGCCCCAGCAATAGTACAAATAAAGGCTGCTAGGGATGCCCGTAGATTTCTTCCCAGTCCCCAGGCTAGAGTTAAGAGGATCAGAGATGCGATCGTCCAAGCTAGCTGGGGATTTATAATTCGACTCAGATAAGTTAAAGCCAAAATCGTCGCAAAGAAAATTCCCCCCGTTATTGCGACATCTTTTAATTTCATCGGAATTGAAAAATACAATAATAATAACCACCAGAGAAAGATTGCTGGCGCTAATAATAGTAAGCGAGGAAGAATTCCTGTATTGCGAATTGTTCCTGTAGCTGTAAATACGCCAAAGGGGTTAAGAACGGAAACGTTGTCATCAAAAATCCAAGTAAAACGAGTACCTTTTCCTTCTGGTTTTGCTTCTGTAGGAACAACACCACTAGCAAAATCTGCATTGGGGAAGTTTGCTAATACAGAAAGTCGAAAATTAGAAAGTAATTGCCCATTGGCATTGTAAACCCAACGTGGGCCTCCTTGGGCTTGGTAGGTGACACGAAAGCGAGTTTCTGTGTTTGGTAGTAAGCGAAAGGGAAAAGTATATTCACCAGGATTATTTGGTTCTAATCTAGTTCCGTTTTGTTCTACTTTAAAGTTTTGTAGTAAAGAATAGCCGTTAGGTGGGGGTAATTCCAGGAAAAAATTGTCTGTATCTTTGAGACGATTTGTTACTTGATATTCCGCTACAAAGTCTATTAAATAAATGTTGCGATCGTTCTTTTGTGGATCGGAAGCTTGCATAATATTCACTTGAACTTGAGAACCAGTAATTGCTAATAAACGGTTCACAGTTCTTTGTTCCTGCACTTTAACTATTCTGTTTCCTACTTGCGTGTTGTAACTGTAAGGTTCTTGAATCGTATAACGTACTTGGGGCGCTGTTTGTTCTAATCTATCACCAGCTACACTAGCTGCTACTTGAGTTACTCTGGCTTGTTCCCAAAAATGATAACGATTAGCTAAAGTTGTACAAAGAAAAAAGCCTCCAATTAAGAGAATTAAAACTAAAGTTGTATGTTGTAAACCGCGCAGTAATGCAGAGTAACGGACTACCCATTCGCTAATAAAAATTCCGGTTTCCGGGGCATCTCGCCGTAAATAAGAGAGGGAAAAACTTAAAAGAGCGATCGCCACTCCCAACACCCCTACTAACCCTACTAAAATCAAAAATAACCGGAGTATTTCGCCGCCAAATTGCATAATTTGACTAGGTTGGGTCAAATCAGGCAATTGGGGAATACCTTGGGCAGCTAGTATTATCATTAATTTTCTCTTGCGCCACTAACTTTTATCAGATCTAGAGAAAGACTGAGTTAATCATTAAAAAGTTTCTTTATTTAAATTGTCCCCTTTTGTTCCATCCTGATTTTTTGAGTTAATTGGTAAAATCTGATAACTACCAAAAATCTTTAAAGTTTCTGTATGCAGCTTTAATTCTGCTAAAGCAGATTCTACAGATGAATCATGAGCATTAGCTTCAATATCAATAAAAAATAAATATTCACCGAGCGATCGCTTAGTCGGACGAGATTCAATTCGACTTAGATTAATATTACGACTAGCAAATATTTGCAAAAGTTGTGCTAAAGCCCCTGGTACATTAG
The DNA here is from genome assembly GCA_049589015.1 of Phormidium sp. Classification (GTDB taxonomy): domain Bacteria; phylum Cyanobacteriota; class Cyanobacteriia; order Cyanobacteriales; family Aerosakkonemataceae; genus Floridanema. Next base: position 1,765 of record JBAVZX010001033.1, read on the forward strand.
CTGGCACACTAAAAGCTAAAGAAGTATGGCTACCACCAGAAGCCGGATTTAAACTTACTACTAAAAACCTCGTATAATTATCTAGATAATCATTAATTGGACAAGCAAGAATGGGCAAATTGTAAAGTTGTGCGGCGCGTTGAGAAGCGATCGCACCCGCTGTTATATCCTGTTCTAAATGTTGTAAAGCTTCCGTAGTCGCATTAGTAGGAACTAACTGCGCCAAAGGTAAAAACTTATCAATCCAACCTTGACATTGAGCCAAAGCTTGGGGATGAGAATAAATCGTGCGAATGAAAGCCAAATCTTCCGCACAAGATATCAAAGCATGAGCAATAGGTAAAATTAACGCCTGTTGAATTTGTAAATTATCGAATCGCCACAAAGCATCCATTGTCATTGTGACACTACCTTCCAGAGAATTTTCGATCGGAACCACACCCAAAGAAGCCTGATCATTCGCCACAGCTTGAAGAGTTTGGGCAATGCTCGGGTAGGAACACAAAAATGATTGCTGACCCGTTTCTTGACTTAACCATTGAGAATAAGCCAAAGCAGCAGCTTCTGCGTAAGTACCAGTTGGCCCCAAGTGTGCAATTGATAGACTCATAAGCGGGAAATCTCAGTTTTTTAACGTTTCTCAGCATTTCGTTTAGATTCTACCCTCTTGCTTACGCCATTTTAGAGAGGAATAGTTCGTAAAATTTTGCCAACGTAAATATACATAGTCGCACAACAGTTTACTATGAGAAGCTAAATTTCACTGCCAAAGTGCAAATTTAAGTTACAAGTAATTGCACTTAACTTTTAAGAACTGTAACGTACAATTAAGTAAGTAGTAGTACAGCGCAAACTTCTGTTACCAACCTCTCATGCACACCCGATTTGATGCCTCCCAATCAGTTGAAATTGCCGTTCCCCAGCAACCAATACCCCTTCAACACTATTTACGTCAACCAAAACGTCTAGTTCAGGCTTTAGTTGATCTAAATCAGATTGAACAGTTAAGCGAAGAAATTTTTCGGCTAAAAATGCGCCCACTGGCATTTATGACCTTAATGATTCAGCCCACAGTAGATATGCGGGTATGGGCAGACAGTGATGGTGTTGTTCATTTAGAATCTGTGGCTTGTCAAATTCGAGGTGTGGAATACATTAACCAACGTTTTGCATTAAATTTGAAAGGGCGACTCTCTCCCTACCAAATGAACGGCATTACATATCTCAAAGGCAGAGCAGATTTACAAGTCCAAGTAGAACTACCACCACCCTTTTGGTTAACTCCAAAACCCCTACTAGAAACCACTGGTAACGGTCTACTCAAAAGCGTACTACTAACAATCAAACATCGCTTAATGCAACAACTTCTGCTAGATTACGCTATCTGGGCGAAAACTGGTAGCGAAGCAAACACCTCTGGCGAAGTCAGAGTTTTGCCAGCTAATTAATTAGAAAACAGAAGGCAGAAGGGAAGAAAGGGAACAGGGAACAGGGAAGAGAATAAATTATTCAATTGTCTCTCCTGTACCGAGAACTCCCCTGCCTCACTATCCTACTCTCGGCAAGGACGGAAAGAACGCCGATGGTGATGGGAAAGGCCATGTTCTTTTAAAGCTAAAAGATGGCGGGCTGTACCATAGCCTTTATTGGCTTCCAAACCGTATTCTGGGTATTTTTTAGCTAAACGGAGGAGTAGTTCATCACGCCAGACTTTAGCTAAAATGCTAGCAGCTGCGATCGCTAACACCTTTTCATCACCCTTAATTATTGACTGTTGAGGTATTTCCAAATCAGGAATTGGCCATTTACCATCCACCAAACAAAGACTAGGGCGTAACTTGAGTTTAGTTACAGCCCGTTTCATTGCCAACAAAGAAGCCTGAAAAATATTTACCCGGTCGATTTCGGCAGCAGAACAGTAACCAATTTGGTAATCTAAAGCTACTTGGCGAATGATTAAATCAAATTTTCTTCTGCCAACATTGGTTAACTGCTTGCTGTCTTTAATTCCCACACTCTTCAATTCCCCTAGCACCTCATCAGGTAAGATTACTGCTGCTGCTACCACTGGGCCAAACAAACAGCCTCTTCCTACCTCATCAACTCCAGCAACTAAAGTTGGTAATGAGTAGTCATTAGTGATTAATTCCTTCATAGTGCGATGATTTGTTATTAACTCAAGTTGCTAGTTACAAAGCTTTGACTCCTTGGCGCAGCTAAAAATCCAGTTTTTTTGTCTTGGTGAATTCCAGCCAAGGGTAATTTTAACCAGAGAAACCGGGTTCTTGAATAACTAGCAACTTGGGTTATTAGTCTTATTTGATTAGTTATTTGTCCTTTGTCATGTCCAAAAATTTTCACATAAGACATAAGACATAAGACTAACTAACAAACTATATTGTTAAATTCCCCCATCAGCATCGATAGAAGAGGAACGACGACGACGACGACGACGCACCCCATTATCAACCGTTTCACTTTCAGATTCAGATTCACTACTGTCAGGAGTTGCAATTTCCACTTCTTCACTACTCAATATAGAAGTATCAATTGTCTGTTCT
>JBAVZX010001034.1:0-6032 GCA_049589015.1 Phormidium sp.
TTCCCTTGGCATAAAGCTACTTTTTGAGAAGCTTTAAAGGCGCGGGTTGCTAGTTTTTGAGCGGTGGTAGAATCCAGGTGTTCTCCTATCCAAGAATTGCGAACAATAGTCACAAAACTGTGCAAATAATACTCGCTGTATTTGTGAGTTTGATTAGCTTCTTTAAAGGCTTCAGTTCGGGCTTTATTGCCTTTTTTGAGCTTTTTGGCTGCAAGGTATTTTCGGGATTGTTTGACGAGTTTTAGACGACGCATCGCCTCGCCTAAACAAGCGTTATAAAGTTGTCTCCCAGCTTCAAATCTAGATGACAAAACCCCAACATCTTTGCTTGACACCACTAACGGTATCTCTACAATAAATGTTGGGGTTTTAGTCTTAATTGATTTACTGGACATTAAATTATTAATTAATATTTGAAACCATTATACATTAAAGTTAGAAACTAGATTTGACTTGGACTGCGGTTAAAACCGCGGGCGTGCGTTTCATCCCCATATCTAAAGCTAGGGGCTTTCACTCACGTTTTTCGGTAAACTGTATTTGCCTATCAACATAGTGCGAATTGACGATCGCACAGGCAATATTTTCTTTTTAGCTGGTGAGGAAAATATTATTGAGATCTACCCCAACGGTCAATGGAGGTATGTAAGATGAGCAAACCTAATTTCAAAGCAATGAGTCAGAAAGATTTACAAGCTTACGTTCTTGCTCACCGAGATGACCAAGAAGCCTTTTATGCTTATGTAGACAAATTACACGCAGAAGCTACCTGGATCGAAATGCCACCTTTAGAATCAGCTGAAGATCTAGATAATTATCCTGAGTTTGTTGAACATATTCGTAAAAGTTCTGAACCACACGATAAAGCAATTTAACAAATCAATAATCCTTTGATCGTCCAGGATTTCAATGCTTATCTAAAATCTCCCAAAATCAGGAATACTTAGCTCTGAATTCATAGGCTTACATTGATACAAAAACCGGGTTTCTGAAACTTAAAGAGAAACCCGGTTGATAAGATTCTGCAAGTTAAGAAAGCAAATCGCCAACCAAAAAACAGAAATTAGATCGATCGATAAGTGCGATAGTTAATATTGGGGAAAATGTTATCTATTCCCTCAACCTTTTGCAACCAACCGCTATCGATTTTCCCAGCATTGATATCATCATAGAGCTTATTAAAACGCCTCAAATGCGATCGCGTCCGGCGCACAGCATAAGGCACCATCGTCCCAGTTCGCATAATAAACGCCCAATCAGAAGATTGCGCCAGCAACAACTCACGCGCCGCCTGATTTAACGCCCGCCACACCAACTCATCAGCAGGTTCTTGCGCCGCCAACTCAATCATTCTCTCAGCAGCCTTATGCAAATAGGGATAAATCCAAGCATTAGTTTCATTCAACCAATACTCATGGAAACCCTTATAACCCCAACTCGACTGAGCCAGCCGAACCACTTGCTGAGTCGGATACTTCCGCAGATAATCAGCTAAATGAGTCATTTCATAAGTACTTTGGTCATGCCAAGACTTACGAAACAGAGAATCCAAAAACCAAGGGCCTTCATACCACCAATGACCGAACAATTCCGCATCATAAGGAGAAAGTACGATCGGTCTTTTCTGCATCACATTATATAGATGCCTCACCTGCTGCTCACGGTTGTACATAAAATTAGCCCCGTGTTCCGCCGCCTTTTCCCGTGCCCAATAGGGGTCATAAAGAGCCTTCTCTCCCAAACCCAACCCCCTACCAGTGATTTTATGGTACTTAATCCCAGTATTCTTGCGCTGACCATTGGGCATAATGTAAGGCTTGATATATTCATATTCCGCCTCCCAACCCAAATCCTTGTAAAATTCCCGATATTCAGGATCACCAGGATAACCCAACTGAGAAGACCAAACCTGATGCGAAGACTCATGGTCACGACCAAAAGCCGCAATACCCGACTCCGTAAACACCGGAGTATAAGTACCAAAACGAGGACGAGGACGACCATAAAGCATCGCGTGCCCATCAATGATGAAATAGCGTAAACCAGCATCAGCCAGCAATCGCTCCAATCCATCATAATAAGCACATTCAGGCAACCATATCCCTCTCGCCGGACGACCAAAACTTTCCTCGTAATGTTCGCAAGCAACTTTAATTTGCGCCCAAACTGCTTGCGGGTACATATTCATTAAAGGCAAGTACCCGTGAGTCGCCCCACAAGTAATGATCTCTAAATTATTGCTGTCTTGGAATTGCTTAAAAGCCTTCACCAAGTCGCCGTTATAACTTTCCCAGTACTCACGAGTCTGTTGAAAATCCTTAGCGTAGAACTCTGACAAGTACTTCAGATGTCCGTGATGACGGTTATGTTCGATTTCCTTTTCAGCCAGTTCTTGTAATTTGGCTAAGTGTTCGTCATAACGTTCTTGCAACAAAGCGTCGCCCAGCATTGACACCAGCGGTGGTGTCAGTGTCATGGTGATTTTGAAATCTATACCGTCTCGCTTTAATCCCTCAAATATGCGTAACAAAGGAATGTAAGTTTCTGTAATGGCTTCATAAAGCCACTCTTCTTCTAAGACATAATCACTCTCAGGATGCCGCACAAAAGGTAAGTGGGCATGAAGAACAAGGGCAAGGTAGCCAATAGCCATAGTGAATGAGCCGTGTTGAAATAGGGTCAAACTGCGGCAGTAAAGGGAAGCTTTTGCAGTATTTTAAGATTTTAGTCGAAACCAGCTGGAGAAGAGAAATGTAGTAGCGACTTTAGCTAAATTTTGCTGATTTCATGGGGAACAGGAAACAGAGAAAAAAGGCAGAAGGAAAAATTCCCCTACTCCCCTGCCTTAATTTAGCGATCGCTTAGCCTAGTTTTCATTAGAATTCCTGTATGTTGTCTGCAACTGTGGATTTATGCAATTACAAGGATTATCGCCTACACTAGTTAGCCAAAGAGAGGATTTAACCTTAACTTCCTCATTAGACCCAGTACAGTTGGACAGCATTAAAGCCCAACTGGATGAAATTTTGCTTGCATTAGAAGCATTAGCAGGAGTTGATAATCAAGCTATACTAGCGGCAGCAACTCAGCTAGATATGCAGCCAACAGCACAGGAGAGAATTGACCTGTGGCAGAAACATCAGCCTTTGAATACCAATGCTGAAATCGAGGACACTGAAAAATTAAATGTGGAAGATTTGCGATCGCTAGTCCTAATTATCTGCCATCTAGCCAAACAACACCAAGAACTAATTCGCCGTGCCGTTGCCCTCCTAGAACAACTAACAGAAGAACAACGAGAACTTCACACCTCCAGTTTGCTAGCTGACTACATCAATACTTTTAGCAAGCTATACTCTGAGGGCATAACAAAACACCAAGTAAGATCAACACCAGATGCCTTAACTCAACTGGCACTCAAAAAAATCATGGATTTACTTTTCTACAGCACATTCAGTGGACATCAGCGCCTCTGGTTTTCCCTTATGGAAAAAACACACCAATAAACCACAAACTGCAAAAATTTTGAGTTTGAAATTAATTGTACGGGCAGGTTAAGCAAATAATTTTGCGATCGCAACAGTAGGAGTGAGTTTAGCAGATAATTCTGTTAACCATGCCGAAAATTCAACAAAACCCCCCTGACTAAAAAACCCGCCCCTACAACCTGAAAACTAACGAATTCAACCATTGCCCTATGTCTTCCAACTCAGTTCTGCAACGCTACACCCCACCTACCTGCACCCTGGAAATAGCTTCCCAAGGCTTACCCCTATTTCCCTGGGTTGGTCGTTCCTTACACAAACACCTCAACTTTTCCCTCAACTTCGATGACCCACGACTCCCAGAAGAAAAACGAGTCACCATTCATGGCGATAAAGCTCAATTAGAAGCACTCCACCAAGAAATCAAAGCATACATCCAGAAATTTCTAGTCCAAAAACCAGAAAACTTCCCCGAAACACACTCAATACTCACTACCCAACAACAAACACCAACCATCACCAAAGTAGCGACAGATTTAGTAGATAACTCTCTGGTGACAGCAGAAGAAATAACAAAACTCGCCCCTGACCAAAGCCAAATTACTCAATTAAAACCAGGGGAAAAAGAGATTATCAACATCTCCAGTCAACAGGACTTTTCCAGCGAACTACCAGAAACCGCCGAAACAGACTCCCATCCTGCCACAGAGGAGAATTATCAACAAACCTCTACCCCTGACACAACTAATTTACTACCCCACAATCTAAATTTACCGAAAGCAAATAGCGGGATTTACTTACAACCTCGCAATTTACTTTCTCACGATTTGTTCCTGGGTTCTCTAGCTACCCCAGAATCAGGGCCAGCAATTAACCTGAGTTTGCTACAATTATTCGACTTAGCCACAGCCCTGGAAGAATACAAAGCCGAACAAAAAGGTTTACCCAATAACCGCAGCACTTCTGGGCGCAAACTTCCTCCCTACTGGGCAATTTCAGCCGCAATGGTAGCCGTAACAGTTGGCTTAACCGCAGGTATTACCAAAATGCTAGACCAAGGGAAACGCACTCCCGAAGCAACATCCGCCGTTATTAACCCCACAACTGACCCAAATCAAATCAATCCTAATGCTGTACAGCCACAAGTAGGGGTGGGTTTAGCAAATAACTCTGTGAACGCAGCAGGAGAATTAACAAAACCTGCCCCTACATCTATTTCCTCACCTTTACCCGCACCAACGCCCGGAGTAGTTACACCACCTGGAACTTCTCTGCAAACTCTACCATCTCCACCTGGACTAGTAGGCAACCAAACTCCTAACCCCACTGCTACACCACCACTAGGAAACAACTCCCCGGGTACTCCTGCCCAAATTCCACCGATGGGAATTACTCCTAACACTCCTACATCCCAGATGGGAACTTATAAAGTACCTACAACTCCTCCCGGAGGATTGCCACCAGGAACATATCGCATTGGTAGCACACCAACTGGTGTACCCAGCGTTCCACCTAATTTTGGTGCTACATCTCAGGGAACTATTAGTATTCCTGTGAATAACAGTACAACAGCAGACAGCACGAAAAAACCACCTGTCAATCCGACACCAAGAGCACAAGCAAAACCGCAAACTAGAAACACCCAGCAAACTAGAAACACTCAGCAAACTAGAAACACTCAGCAAACTACCCCTCCTAGCCAAACTCCGGTACAAATGTTTCCCAGAGAAACATCACCCCCACTATCCCCAGCACTGTTAAACTTTTCAACTACACCGCTAGCTGCAACTCCCCTAGTTTCTGGTTCTGAGCAAAATATTCAGACTCAGACTCAGGCGAAGCCAAGTCCTGCTGCAAAGCCGCCAAGTCCTGCTGCAAAGCCAAAGCCAAAACCAAACGAAAACTCTCAGTTGGCTGGATTAGGTCATCAATGGGGAACTTCTACAGCTGAATCTTTGTTTTCTAATACACTCAGAGGACAGCAAAATGGTCAAACTAGAGAAACGGTAGATAAAAAGGATTCAGAAGTTGCAGCTACCGAAACTTCTGGGACTCCGACTGTGGCGGCTTTAGCTACTGACACTACTCCCAAAAATAGCTCGGCGGGGAATGCTACCAATAGTAATTCTTTGTTTGATCAAATACCACAGGTGGCGGAAGCAAGACAATTTTTTCAGCAACGCTGGCAACCACCGTCTAGTTTGACTCAAGATCAATTAGAGTACACTTTAGCTCTTAATGCTGATGGTACGATTAAGCAAGTAACTCCACGGGGACAAGTAGCACAAATTTACTTAGACCGTACCCAAATCCCTTTGATGGGTGAACCTTTTGTTTCTCCGATTGACGGAGGACGAACTCCCGAAATTCTGTTGATTTTGCACAAGAATGGTAAGGTAGAAACCCGTTTACAGACTTTGAACTGATTTCTTGGCTATCGCTAAGCAAGTGGGAAATTTTGGTCAGGGAAGGGAACAGGGAACAGGAAACAAAGATTTCTGTCACTCCTGCCCTGGCTTGGTAGGGCTTGCTGAATAAAAGTAAAAA
>JBAVZX010001035.1:0-4585 GCA_049589015.1 Phormidium sp.
CCTTAAACTTCTTCCTTCTTCTTCCTTCGCGCTCTTCGCGTCTTTGCGGTTCAAAAAAAAGGAGTAATTCTGGAAAAACCCGAATTACCCCAATTAAATCACTCTTTAATCTAACTAAGCTAAAGAAGCCATTTTGACATCACTGTTTGCCAATATTTCTTGCAACTCATCAGCGTCTACAGTTTCTTTTTCAATTAACAAAGCTGATAAATGATCCAACAAAGAACGGTTACTCACTAACACATCCTTAGCTCGTCTATAAGCTTCATCAACTAAAATCCGAACTTCATCATCTACCAACGCTGCGGTTTCTTCCGAGAAATCACGTTCTGACATGATATCTCTGCCTAAGAACATATTACCTTGCTGACGACCAAGGGCAACTTGTCCAACCCGATCGCTCATCCCAAACCGCATCACCATCTGACGTGCAACCCTAGCAACTTGCTGCAAGTCACTCGAAGCACCAGTAGTAACCTCTTCTTCACCGAAGACGATTTCTTCTGCTACTCGACCACCCAACAGCATCGCCATCCGGTTTTGCAAGTAAGAACGGCTCAATAAACCAGAATCTAGTCTATCTTCACTGGGAGTAAACCAAGTAATCCCACCCGCTTGACCGCGAGGAATAATGCTAATCTTTTGTACTGGGTCAAAGTCAGGCATTAAAGCACCAACTACCGCGTGACCAGCTTCGTGAAAAGCTACTACCGCTTTCCGCTTGTCGCTCATCATCCGGTCTTTCTTTTCTGGGCCAGCTAGGACGCGATCGATCGCATCATTAACTTCATCCATTGAGATTTCCGTTAAATTGCGTCTCGCTGCCAAAATTGCCGCTTCATTGAGCAAATTAGACAAATCTGCACCAGTAAACCCTGGAGTCCGTCGCGCAATTCTATCCAAGTCTACATCTTGCGCTAAAGTCTTGCCACGAGCATGAACTTTCAGAATTTCCGAACGTCCCGCAAAGTCAGGACGGTCTACTACTACCTGACGGTCAAAACGACCCGGACGCAGTAACGCTGCATCTAATACATCAGGACGGTTAGTAGCTGCAATAATAATGATGCCAGTATTACCTTCAAAACCATCCATTTCAGTCAATAATTGGTTTAAGGTTTGTTCCCGTTCATCATTACCACCGCCTAAACCAGCACCCCGCTGACGACCCACCGCATCAATATCATCAATAAATACGATACAAGGTGCGTTCGCTTTCGCTTGTTCAAATAAGTCGCGCACGCGGGAAGCACCCACGCCGACAAACATTTCCACAAACTCAGAACCGGAAATACTGAAGAAAGGTACTCCCGCTTCTCCAGCTACCGCACGGGCTAACAATGTTTTACCAGTTCCCGGAGGGCCAACCAAGAGCACGCCTTTGGGAATTTTCGCACCAATTGCGGTAAAGCGATCGGCATTCTTCAAAAAGTCTACAACTTCGTTAAGTTCCAGTTTCGCTTGATCAATACCCGCCACATCCCCAAAAGTTACTTGAGTTTGTGGTTCCATTTGCACTCGCGCTTTCGACTTTCCAAAGTTCATCGCCTGCGAACCAGGGCCATTTTGAGCGCGTCTCAGTAAAAAGAACAACCCAACTAAGAGCAAAATTGGGAAAAATAAACTGCTCAGTGCTCTCAACCAGAAAGCATCATCAGTTGGTGGTAAAACTGAAATATCAACGTTGTTATTGGTTAAAAAGTTGATTAGTTCGGGATCGTTGGGGAGGTTGACTATAACTGTTTTGCCTTTCGGATCGTCTGGATCTGTCAGACGGGCAAACGATCGATCTGCACTGATACTAACTTTTGCTACTCGTTTGTTTTCAACTGCCTGGATAAACTGGCTGTAGCGCCAAGTTTCTCTAGTTTGCGGTTGTTTGTCAAAAAAAGCTGTTGCTAATGCAACTACCACTAAGGCTAGCAGTGCATATAGCCCTGCATTTCTCCACTGCTTATTCACTCTTGGTCAATCCTCCAAGCTTTTTTATCTTTCCGGCTTCATTGCGTACTCTTATGTTAATTTATCTTAACCTATCTGAGAAACTGGCAACCGATCAGGTATGAAATATCCCAGTTTTTCACTCAAATATGAGAAAGGGGTAGTCGGGAGTTGGGAGATCGGGAGGTGGGAGAACAAGGGGAAACTTATTAAATTATTTGTGCCCCTCTGCCCCCTGAGATCACCGTATGAATCGGTACGACTTCCACGACGCTGTTACTGTATGCGATCGCTTCCATCCCCCATACTAAATCACCTGTCCAAGCTTCTTCCTCTACAATCTGATTTTCACTTAAAAGCCAATCCATTAACCGCTTCCGCATTAACCCTGGTAAAATTCCCTCTGTTAATGGCGGTGTCCACCATCTCCCATCTTGCCATCCCCACAGATTTCCGGTACTCGTTTCTAACCAGTTGCCAGATTCATCTCTTAATATCGCTTCTGAAGCTCCATAACTTTTCGCTTGATTCAATGCTAGCCAAGCACTTAAATAATTGCCTGTTTTATGCTCTCCTAAACTCCGCCTAAATTCTCCTCCCGCTAACCAAGCAACTACACCTTTCTCCTGTCTCTCCGCTAAATCCGACGGCAAAAATCTCCCGATTATCCATTCTCTACCATCAGGAAAAATCGTAATTCTTAATACCGGAAACTCTCTCTCTAATATCTCTGCACCTTCTCTAATTCTCTCCCAATCCGGCTCTTGCCAATTCAATGCTTTGATGCTATTATTTAATCGATGTAAGTGTCCTTTCCAGTTCGTTCGCCCATCATTTAATGACCGATCGTACACTCTTAACGTCGTGAACACTGTCGCCCCATAAAGTAATCCCGGATCTTCAATCCCTAACTCTATTCTCCCCGACTCAATCAGCTTTCCTGCATACCACATCTTTATCTTTTAACCAATTTTTTGAAAAAAATCTTAAATTTAGCAAAAAAAATTTTATTTTTCGGCTTTTGGGCTTGTTTTTTTAGCCTTTTTAATTTATAATTTAGATAATGGGAATATTGCTTAAAATAATAATTTTGCAAATATTCCCATTATCTAAATTATACGCCGAAAGCCGCCCAAACACAAGCCGATTTCGCTACTTTTATCATTCGCCAACCTATACAAAAAACTTATATGTTTTCACAAGCTTTCTCCTTCTGCCTTTTCAATTAAACCAAGAGCGAACTAAATTGAAAAACCCTTTCCAGAACTCTTGTTTAGAGGGATTTTGGAATTGGTGATAATCTTGCCAATCCACAGCAGTTTGGCAGTTAATTTCAGATAAAGTTGGGAAGATGGGAGTGAGATTAGCGATCGCCTGAACCTTCAACTTTTGCTGCATAGCCAAAGCAAAAACATGAATGAGTTCACTAGCTTCAGCACCCACAATATGAGCACCGAGAATTTCCCCATTGCTGAGAGTAATAATTTTACAAAAACCTGTAGTTTCGCCACGAATTTGAGCCTTATCCACCATTTTAAAATAGCGGCGTGTCACCAAAACATTAGCATAACGACGTTTAGCTTGAGCTTCAGTCAGACCAACCCTAGCTAACTCTGGATCGCAAAGAATTGCCCAAGGAATATAGCGATAATTAACTTGAGAAACCGGAAAACCGAAGAGATTTTTTAAAGCTATTTGCGCCTCATAATTAGCAATATGAGGAAAGCGATATCCACCTAACATATCGCCACAAGCATAAATACGATGATTAGTAGTTTGGAGTTTCGAGTTAACTATAATGCCATAACTATTGTACTTTACTCCCACGGCATCTAAATTTAAATTAGTAGTATCAGGCTGGAATTCATCTGCAATTAAAATCTCATCAGCATCGATCGCCTTATTTCCCGCTTGAATCCACTTTTTATCTTGTAACCATCTAACTTGAGTTACGTGATAATTCGTAAAAACTTGAATCCCTTCAGCCTCTAATTGCGACTGAATCAAAAGCGCAGCTTCTTGATCTTCCTTAGCTAAAATATGGGAACTACTAACTACTAAAGAAACTTGGCAACCTAACCGAGAAAAAGTTTGTGCCAGTTCCACACCTACCGGGTCATTGCCAATGATAATTAAGCTTTTTGGTAACTCAACATTTGCTAATTGCCAGATGCTATCAGGAGTCAGATAACCAGCACTTTCTAAACCTTCTATTTCGGGAATAACCGCCGTAGAATTATTAGCAATTAAGTACTTACGCGATCGCAAATATTGGTCTTTAACAGCAAAAGCAAAATCAGAACCCAGGCGACAAAATTCCCCTTCGCCAAAAATCACATCTACACCCAAAGAAGCCAAGACAGCTGGAGAATAATTTTCATCTAAACTCGCAACTATTCCTTTCGCCCATTTTAAAGTTTCGCCAAATTCTAACTCTCTATTTAGCTGTGACTTGTTAGACCAACCAAATATAGCAGCATCTTCCATAATTCGGGCTACTTTTCCCATATAAGTGAGAGCCTTATTATATTTAGAACTAGATTCTGACCAAGTAGAACCTAATAATGGAGAAGCTACCAAAGCAACACGAGCATTAGAATTAGTTCCTTTCACAGCAGCATAAATTCCTGCTGGACTACCACCA
>JBAVZX010001036.1:0-2889 GCA_049589015.1 Phormidium sp.
CTGGTAGACCTACCCTGTACAACCCCAAATGAAATAAAAACCTACCGCGAATTTCTCCAAGAATTAGTAACTAAGCAAACTGGATCACCCGCTTCCGACTTACCAATTGAACAAAATCCAGCTTGGATGGATGGCATAACTATCCCTTCTGAGGTGTTAGAAAAGGCTCAACAAGAAGGGGTGAATATTACAATTGAACAATGGGCAAATTTGTCACATATCCAGCGTTTTGCTTTAATTAAACTTAGTCGTCCTAGCCATGAAAATAATAATTTTTCGCCTGCAATGAAAGAGTTTAAATTGATCTGAATTGGGAACTGGGGATTGGACGCTGGGTAATACTGCTCGGTTAAGTATTTTTTGCTTCGCCCCTACAAAATTGGGATGCTCCCAATCAGGGTTATTTTAATTCTGATTCAGTTGGTTCTCCAGGGAAAAATTCTTTTTCTAGTATTTGCTCTAAATTGTAACCGCATTCTTGAGGAAAACAACTTTTATCTAAGGAAGTTTCATTTATAGCCAAATCCAGCGCATCGCTGTAACTTTCAATCACAGCATCGCGCAAGTAAGGTTTTAAGCTAGGGCTTTCTTTTATAAGTTCTTTAATTTGATAACGTTGTTCGTAAATAGTATTTGACCAACTCTTAGAACGCTTACCAGGTTGATATTCCCACTTTAGTAAATGTCCGATTAAAACTCTTAAACGGTTTCGCAATTCCCTGCGGTCTTGTTTCCCCAAAGATTCAATCTCCTCAGCTAAATTCGGCAGATCTAAACTATTTAATTCACCCTCTCGCAAAAATTTTACTTGTTCGACAGTCCAAGCATAGAAATCTGTTTCGTATAAATTAGAAGTTTTAGATATCTTTAATTGCGGTGGATTCATAGCTGCTGTTTGGCGATCGCATCTACCTCTATACTATTCTACCAATAATTAAGTCTGTTGTAGCGACTTCAGTCGTTTCTTTCCTCAATCAAAGCACTGAAGTGCTTACAACGAACCTGGATTATTATTAATAATTAAGTTTGTTGTAGCGACTTCAGTCGTTTCTTTGCTCCAGAATAGCACTAAAGTGCTTACAACGAACCAGGCTAATAAGCAGCTAATGCGTTAACTCCTAACTTTTTAAACATTGCTTCTCGCGCCTGCATTGCTAACCCATCATCTAATTTTTTCAACTCAATATTTGTTTGATATTTCTGTTGTAAAGCTGTTTTAATTAACCAATCAGCTAAAAAGGGATTTTTGGGTAAAATTGGGCCATGAGAATAAGTGGCGATCGCATTATGATAAAACGCCCCCTCCATCCCATCCTCGCCATTATTTCCGTAACCGCTGATTACTTTTCCTAACGCTTCCACCTTACCTAAATAAGTTCTTCCTCCATGATTTTCAAAGCCAATAATTACGGGAGGTTTACCTAAAATTGCCGTTAATTCTTCAGCTAATTTCGATGCAGTAATTTCAAAAACTACGTTACCAATACAGCGTTTTGCATCGATTCCGGGATGCTTACTTACAAAGTCAAATAATCCTAAACCTTCAATTCTTTGACCTAATGCAGGTTCATAATAATGACCTAATAATTGTGGTGCGCCACAGGTAAAAACTCCCGGTGTTCCTGCTTCGATTTTTTCCCGTAATGCTGTTGCTTTTGCGCCTTTTAAATCGCGCATTACAATTTCTTGTTGTCTATCTTGTGCGCCGCCACCAACTAACAAATCAACTTGATGAATTTCTGTTACTGATGCTTGCAAATCTAGGGGAATTACTTGTACATTAAATCCATGCCATTGGGCACGTTGTTGGATGCAGATAACGTTTCCGCGATCGCCATAAGTACTCATCAATGTTGGATAAAGCCAACCAATTTTTAATTCCATCTCTTGATTGTTCATTGTGTTTTTAACGGTGTTAAAACTAAACTACCTCTTTCGGGAAATTTGCCGTTTGCAGGTTGTTCAAATCGCCAGTGTTGGATAAACTGGTTTAAGAAATTCTGCCCTAAAATTCCGTCAACTGCAAGCACTTTCAACACGGAAGTATTTAAAACTACTGCTTCTAAATTGTTTAGTTGGTAATTTTCCATTTTAACTTGGTCAAGTGTTAAAGATTTTGCAGGTTCTAAACCGCAAAAACCTTGCACGCTGATATCTTGCATTTTACTAGAATCAACAGCTAATTTATCAGCGACTTGCTGGGAAATAAAAATACTTTCTGCACCTGTATCAATTAAAAAAGTAAATGGCCCTTTCCCATTAATTTCTACTTCTGCTAACATCACTCCTAGTTTACCTTGCAGGGGAATAGCGCGATTTTTTTCTGCCTTGGGTAACTGGGAAGATGACAAAAGTTGTAATTGTTGTTTTTGGGGATTGATGATTAAATCGAATTGATTAAAAAAATCCATTCCCAAAACGCCTGTTAATCCTTCAGGAATTACCGCTTTTGACAATTCTAAAACCATTAAATCATTGATTTGAGCAGTTTGGGCTTTTATACTTGGTAAACGATGTAAAGTAGCATCCATATTTAAGCAGTCATTACCCGCAACAGCAAATTGTATTCTTTCTGCGGGAATTGCAGTTCCTTTTAAATTTAATTCCCTACTTAATTGAGTTGCAATCATCGAAGTTGCTGCACCAGTATCTACTAAATATCTGCCCGATTTTCCCTCTAATTTTAAATCAATTGTCCAAACTTGTCCGCCTTCCAGTAAGCGCATTGGTAAAGTCGCTTCGCCGGAAACTTTTGGCGGTGGTAATTCCATGTTTTGCAGACGAACGATCGCTTTTAGTTGCGATATTTTGGAAGATAAAACGCTGATTCTATGATTTAAATTAACGGCTGAGACGGAAATATTTTCTATTAAACCACAGATGAAACAC
>JBAVZX010001037.1:0-3207 GCA_049589015.1 Phormidium sp.
TCTGTAGGATCGTCCGGTTTGTTTCAGTCCCCTTGCGGGGATTTAGTGATTTGAAAGGTCGCCAAACAAGCGTTAGGGGTGATTTAATTTTCTGTTTCAGTCCCCTTGCGGGGATTTAGTGATTTGAAAGCTTTGCAAGGCAGCTTGTTGCAGTATGCCGGGAACGGTTTCAGTCCCCTTGCGGGGATTTAGTGATTTGAAAGCACTTACTGACTTCTTATTGCTCGAAAGCAAAGGATAGTTTCAGTCCCCTTGCGGGGATTTAGTGATTTGAAAGATGGAAACAATAATTGGAATTTACACCGATCAGTATGTTTCAGTCCCCTTGCGGGGATTTAGTGATTTGAAAGAACTAAATACCAATTAGCGGCAAGAAACATCTTTAGGGCGTTTCAGTCCCCTTGCGGGGATTTAGTGATTTGAAAGCAATCTTTCGCTCAAATGCAATTTGTGCCTTCACCTGTTTCAGTCCCCTTGCGGGGATTTAGTGATTTGAAAGATAGTGGGTAGCTAGGACAAGCTATATTACACTGTCTGTTTCAGTCCCCTTGCGGGGATTTAGTGATTTGAAAGAGGCTTTCTCCTTTGATTGGTATCTGACAATATACCTGTTTCAGTCCCCTTGCGGGGATTTAGTGATTTGAAAGCCCAAACAAACATTGTTGATTATAGGAATATTAATAATGTTTCAGTCCCCTTGCGGGGATTTAGTGATTTGAAAGCAGGCATATTTTAGAAACCTCCCAAAATAAATAAACGTTTCAGTCCCCTTGCGGGGATTTAGTGATTTGAAAGTTTGATTTTGATTAACTTTCTCGCCAGATGCTACATAACATTTGTTTCAGTCCCCTTGCGGGGATTTAGTGATTTGAAAGAATGATCCTGTTCTCTCATCGTTAAGAGGTTATAAGTTTCAGTCCCCTTGCGGGGATTTAGTGATTTGAAAGACTGCCGCCCAAAACCCTGACCAACCGAGGCTTGTGAAACCACTTTTCGTGAGTCTCAAAATTGACCTCATTTCAGACGAGCTTATTGCTACTAATTTGCAATAATTGAGCGGTTACTGAAACTGAAACTATTGAATTTTCAAGGTTCTAAGCTTTTTCGTGAATCCCCCAGGTTTTTGCTCCCGCTTGGGTTCACGAAAACTATCATAAATCACCAGCATTCTCTTGTCAATGTTTTACGTTTATGTTATCAAACCTGGCTTCCAAAGAGAAACCAGGCTTTAAGTCAATAAATTGCTAGACTTCTAGATTAGTTAAAGAACGATCGCAATTTCCTGCCTTGGTTCCTCAGAACCATAAGTAATCGTGCGCTTGAGAGATCCAGCATCCAAAACATAAATCCGTACCGAATCTTCTTTTGGCTTAATCAACTTTTCCATTTTCTGTTGCAGCTTCACAAATTGAATCGTAGTCAGAAAACATTCAAAAACGCTGTATTGCGTCCACTTGCCGTAACCAGATAACATTTTATGCAAGCGGGTACGCCGCTTATTAGCTGCCTTGGAATCCGGCAAATCGTAGATTACCAAATAAAACAAAGTATCTTTCATCGTAAAACCAAAGGTTTGTAAGTAATGCCTTCTTGTAGATAACGACTCAACAAACGCGCCTGTAATTCGATCGCCCGTCGATAAGTACAGCGATAATCAAAAACTGGATGGGTAAACTCATCATTCATCTTGCGTTCAAACGCCTGTAAAAATCGCTTTCTTCCATCATCATTAAGTCGATAAGCACCTAAACTTTCTGTAAAATCATCTGGCTGGATTTCCCGTTTATTCAACACAGACAACACCAAACTATCTGCTACCAAAGGACGAAACTCTTCCATTAAGTCGAGTACGATCGCAGGTTGACCTCGACTCACTTCATGCAAATATCCAACATAAGGATCGAGTCCCACAATATGAACGGCTGCTGTTACCTGTACCCGCAATAATCCATAGCCAAAACTTAATAAAGAATTCACTGGATCGGTAGGAGGACGGCGATTTCTTCCCGGAAAAGACCAAGGTTCCTTTAACATAGCTGTCCATTCTGCAAAATAATCCTTAGCTGCAATACCTTCCACCCCTCGGACTTCATCTAAAGTCTGCTTTTGCGGCACTAATTTCTTATAAGATTTCAGCGAATTATTAGCAATTTTCTGCCGATACAAAACCGTATATTGATTTTGAATTTTCCCAGCAACAATTGCCTTAACTAACTCTAATCTACGGGGAGAATCATTGTAAAGTTCAAACTGTGCCAACCGCAGAGAACCATTACGAGAATAACCAGGTAAAGCACTACCTAAATATTTGCCGTATCCAGAAAGATAATGAATTGGCATTCCCAACTCTAAAGCATAAGTCAAAGCATCACCTGTAACTTGGGGATTGCCCATTAACACTACTTGTTCTACAGTTTGAGCCGGAATTGATTGTTTTTTCCAATTGCCATCTTCTTGTTTCATGGCAACAGTAAAAGCTTCATAACTTTTACCCAAGACAGCTTCAGGTTGCGTCACATAAAGTACAGACATTTTAATTAAACTCCTTGGTTCATTAGTTGTTTGACTTCAAAAGGTAGACAAATTTTGATTAAGCTACAAGCGTGACATTTTTTCGGATGAGCGATCGGTTTGGGGATTTTACCAACAGCAGTTTGTTGTGCAGCAATAATTGCTTGTTCGGTCATTTGACGCAACTGCGGTGTAAATTTTACCTGCTGTCTTCTCCGATTACCGTGATAGAAAATTTCCCCGAATGGAATCTCTCTTCCCGTGCGTTCTTCCAAACACAAAGCAGCGGCGCAAAGTTGAAAATGGTCATTTAAATGTTGTGCCATTTTCCCTTTTTTATACTCTAAAGGAATTAGTTGATTGTCCTGTTCTTCTACCGCATCAATAATGCCGCTAACTTTTAATCGTTCGCTCCATACCCACTGCTGACGGTGAATTATAGTATCGCCTTCTTGAGAAGTTCCTTCTTCATTGATATTTTCATGTAAGTAACGCCCAATAATGATATGTTCGTTGTCCTCCATTTCGCCTAATTGGTATTCCAAATAAAAGCGACGGGGGCAATATTCCCAAGCATTTAAGTAAGCCAAAGGTAAGTAATTGTCATTCATAATTTTCCTTGAATAATTCTGGTTTGTCCCATACCCATTGCCGTTTTACGCCCTACTCCAGCAAAAGCAGCGAAATGAGCTAAAG
>JBAVZX010001038.1:0-5071 GCA_049589015.1 Phormidium sp.
TAGAGACGTTGTATACAACGTCTCTACAAGGGTTCGGTGGTAACGCATCTTTAATTTCTGGAGATGTTTGATGATGGGGTTATGCTTGTAATTGTGCTGGTGTTTTTTCTCTGTGTTTGAAGTACCAATAGAGGTTTGCAACGGCTAAATTTGAGGCTTGTTGTAAGTTGGGTTGGGTGAGGGTTTTGTGTTGGGCGATCGCACTTCGCTCACTCACATATAATTCATATTGTCGCCGTAATTCTGGCTGCATCATCAATCTCATTTGGTCTAATAATGATTGATAATGAGATTTTTGTTTTAGGCTTTCATAAAGTTGGATTTCTGGTGGGATTTCTAATGCGGTTGTGGTTGAGTTGGTGTCGGAAATTTGGGCGATTTCTGAAGGGTTGAATTCGGCACTTTTCAGCAGTTTTAGTTCTGATTCTGGTAAGGTGCGTAGCCAATCAATATGATTTTGCCAAGATTCTAATACTGCTAAATCGTGATCGTGAATGCGGGTGATTTCTGGGAAGATGAAGTCTAATTCTGCTTCGGTTTCGCAGCTATCAATAACTTTTCGGGTATCTTGACGGATTTTAGTTTGGAGTTGGGAAAGGCGATCGCTCACTGCTTCTGGCGCATCTTGTAATTGATAGGATAAGACTATTGTTTGTTCGATCGCCCAAGCACATTCATATCTACGCAATTGCCCAGCCGCACAAGTTTCTGATAATAAATGAGGATTATTGTAAATTGCTAAAGCGTCACCCAAAGTTTTACGTGCGTTTGCCAATTCAAGTTTTCTATCGCTTAAGTTTTGAATTGACATAGCAGTTCTCATGAATTTAGTTGCTTCTAAAAACTGTCCATAAGCTTTAATAAATTCTAGGCGATGTTGTTGAAATATGATATCTTGAGCAACTTCATCGATTCGTTGAATAATTTCTTTTCCTTGGTCTTTAAAGGCTTTTTTGAGATCAATAAACCCGTGTTTAACTTCCAATCGCAATTGTTTTACATCTTCTCTCAGCTTCATTGTTTGCCACAAATTCACTGCTGATAATACGACTCCAGCAGCTACACCAACACCGATCACAGCTGTAGTTGCTTGTAAGACTCCTACACTAGCTTGAAGAGATTGTATCCCAGCTTTCACAATATCAATTTCTGCATAAGTCTTTTGAAATCCTCTATGAACTTGAAACATTTGCAATCCACCTAATAAGGGTGAAACAGGATTGCCATTTATAACATTACCAATAATATCTTTACCTCCTCCGTTAAGGATATCAATAAATGGAGAACGGTCATCAATTACAATAGCCTGAATTGCATTACCTGCAAACCTACCTGTTAATTTATCCCTGACTGAACCAATTAATTGACCTGTAGCATTATTACGTACAACCTCATAAACACCAGCGTCTATTAGTTTTTGAATCTCAGGAGTAAAAACAAACTGTAGCATATTACCTCATTCACATTGAAAGTTACAAATTTATTGGTATTTAGACAAACTAAAATCATCGCCGAGGTGCTGGGGGAAGTAAGTTTGTTAACACAGTAACTACTTCAGCTATTACTGGCTGAGGCATTTTATCGGCAAATTCTGCACCTCTGGCTTGCCAATCTAAAGATTTAATTTGATCTGCGAGAATCACTCCCGATACTGCTAATCCTTCTGGAATTGTCACTTCACCAGGATAACCCTTTGCTCTACTAGTAATCGGACAAATTAAAGCTAATCCAACCCGACGATTGTATTTAATTGGTGTTAGTACCAAAGCAGGACGGCGACCCGCTTGTTCGCGCCCCGCTTGCGGCGTGAAATTTGTCCATATAATATCCCCTTGTTCAGGGATGTATAACTCAGAACTACCAGATTTCACGTCCTACAGGTTCCCCAAAGTCAATTTCACCATGCAGATTTTCCGGCGTGACTCCTTCGAGCATTTTGTTAAGTTCTTCAGCTTTTCTAGTCAAGCTAGGAAGACTGACAAGAATGCCCCATATCGCAGTCCGTTCAATAGATTCTTCGTTCAACTCGGCTAAATGAGCCAATTGTTCATAAACTGATTCCGAAATTTCTAAGGTCAGCTTCTTGGCGTTCATCTTTCACCTGCCTTAATTATTCCCCTTTTTTTGAGGGTAACTCAGATTGTCAAGAAAAATAACCGTATTTACCCTATGTTTATTTTCGGGTGAAACTGGGAATAATAGTTACGGGTAATCTAGTTGATTTAAAAGTTTATGGATACTAAACTGGTTGATTCTCAGGCTGTTGACTTGTTATCTAACATTACTGGACAGAAGCTCAGTAAAGAAGATGTGACACCTTCCGTAATTTTTCTTGCAGCTTTAGTAACATTACTGCTAGGTGTAATATATGCTGATAGCCAGGTCACAGAAGAGGAAAAACAGAGGTTACAAAAAACTATCAATAAATTTATTCCGGCTCAAGGTGGCGTGCGTGAACTAACTAAATTGATGGTTAAGGGAGTGAAGGAAAATTTAGATTATACTAAGCCTACTAATTTATTAAAGTTAACCAGTTGTTTTTCTAAATCCCAAAAGCTTTTGTTACTGAGTTTTGGCTATGAAATGTCAGCCGCAGATGGATCAATTGATGCGCGGGAAAAGCGTTATTTAGAAGTAATTGCTGATTGGTTAGGTGTTAAATCTGCTCATTTGGCAGTATTAGAAGCTGGTTTTAGTCGTCAAGAAAATGTGAATGCAGCAGCGTTGTTAGAAGTTAAATCTTTACTTGATCCGGCTCATTTTCGTGATTTAGATACTATTTTTGTTAAGGCGGCTAATGATATTTTAGAATCTCTATCGCCTCAATCTGAAAATCAAAAATCTCAACAGCAGGAAGTTACTAAAATTAATGCTGATGAACAAAAGGCTGTTTCTGCACCGTCTCAAGCACCACAAAGTCAAGAAAATCAAGCTAGTTCTTATCAAGAGTTAGCGAAGTTTAATCAGCAGAAGCGGAAATTAGATAATCTTTGTGGTCAAGTATACAATGTAATGCGGGATTGTTGCGATCGCAATCTCTTACCCCCAACTCTAACCACAGAAATAGGAAAAATCTCTCAAAAACTTCAATCTCAGCGTTTTAGATTAGCAGTTGTCGGAGAATTTAGCCAAGGTAAATCAACTTTATTAAATGCTTTATTGCGAGAAGAAATTCAACCTGTTAGAGCTATTCCTTGTAGCGGTACAATTACTGTTTTAAAATATGGAACGCAAAAGCGAGTTGTTTGTCGTTATAAAGATGGACGTGAAGAAGAAATTCCATTTGAGCAATATAAGGAAAAAGCAGCTATTCCGAAAAAAGCTGCTCAGGAACATCGCAATGATGAACATTTTTGCTCTGATATTGATGAAATTATTTTTGAACATCCAGATTTAGATTTATGCCGAAGTGGTGTAGAAATTCTTGATTCTCCGGGATTAAATGAACACCCTGCTCGAACTGCTATTACTCAAAAACTTCTCAAAGATACCGACGCAGCGATTTTCCTTACAAATGCTAATCGTCTGCTTCCAGAAAGAGAAAAAGAATTGATTCAGGATGTGAGAAATCAATTAAATGGTGGTAAGGAAAATCAACCTGCGGAAAATCTTTTTGTGTTAGTTAATTTTATGGATTTATTGGAAGAGGAAGAAGATCGTCAAGATGTGAAAGATCGACTCGAAAGTTTTGTTAAAGAGCAGAATTTAATAACTAAAAACGATAACCGAATTCACTACATTTCTGCTAAAGCCGCTGTGAAGGCGATTTTGCATAAAACTGAAGATGAACACTTAAGAAATTTCCAAAAGTTTACTCAATCTGTGGAAAATTTCCTAACAGTGGACAGGGGAAATATCAAAATTAAGCAATCTGTAGAAGCGATTCAGTTGGTGATTCAAGAAACCTTAACAACTTTACAACAAGCTGAAGCTGCTTTAGAAAAAATAAACCTTTCGGAAGCTGAAAGGCACAAAATATTAGAACAAATTGGCGAAGCTAGCGGTAGAGATGTAAAAATTCGGTTGCTGGCTGATAAACTATTAGGTGAAGTGATGGAACCAGTTAATCAATCTTGGAATCAATGGGTTGATTGTTTAGAGGCTAGGTTAAGAAAAAAGTCGGAAAAATGGACTTCGGAAAATTCGCCGATTTGGAGTAGAGAAGCATTAGCTAGAGATTTTGCTAGCCAGTTTAATGATGATTTAGCAGCAGAATTAGAGGCTTGGATTACCTATTATCTTCAACCAAGGATTCTTCAGGAACCATTAGAAACGCTGGATAGTGATATAGATCAACATTTAACAACTATTCGCTCTGGACTTCAATCATTAAATCGACAAATTAACACTTCATCTCCAAATGTGGCTTATTTAAATCAAAAAATCGCATCAGGTGCTACAGCAGATGAATGGTTTTTTGGTAGTTTAGGAATGGCTGGTTTAGCTGTTGCTTTAATTCCAGTTATTATAGTTGCTGGCCCACTTTTAACCATCATTGCTAGTGTTAGTGCTGTAATTACTGGTGGTGCTGGTTTAGGTATGATGATGGGTGGAGTTACAAATATGATCAAAGGCAATGTTTTTGATTTTGGTTATCAGGAATTTCTCAAATCTAAAGAAAATGTCTTTGCTAAAATCGAAAAGATGATTAATTCCTTATTTGAGCAAAGAGTGACAGAAGCATCAGACACTATTGCCAAGGTTATGACATATTACGAAACTTTGTTAGAACAGCAAGAAAAAGCCCACCAACAAAACTTACAAGAACGGGAATTAGAAAAAAGATTGATTACTCAAAAACGCCAAGAACTTGAGCAAGTGCAAAAGGAAATTGCAGCATTGTTAACTCAAGTTGCTGTTTAAAGGATGAGGGAAAAGATCGATCGCATTTCTACAATTAGCAAAGGAAAAATTACTTAAGAGAAAAGTCAAAACTTGTAATTTCAATTGACTTACTTCAGTTTTTGCTTTGCTTTCTCTATCCGCTGTAACTTTTGCTCACGAATCTGTTTTTCTAATCCCGCAATAACTTCCTCTAGTTGTAAACCAAACTCTTCCAATTCCAAGCGAG
>JBAVZX010001039.1:0-3956 GCA_049589015.1 Phormidium sp.
ATTCAGATTCTAAAGCATCGATCGCATTATTTAAAATATTAAAAAAAACTTGATTCATCAAACTAGCATAACAATTTATCGCTGGTAAATTTCCATATTTTTTCTCGACCTTAATTTCCCAGTTGTGTCCTTCTTTGCTCAGCCTTTGCTGTAATAATATTAAAGTGCTATCAATCCCTTGATGCAAGTTGACAGGTTTAATATCCGATTCATTCAAGCGAGAAAAAATGCGTAATGCTAAATTAATTGTCGAAATTCGTTCGGCTCCCGTTTGCATAGAATTCAGCACTTTTTCCACATCTTTCGCGATAAACTCCAGATCAATATCGGCTAGTACTGCTTGTAAAGTAGGAGTAGGTTGGGGATACTCTTGTTGATAGATATTAATTAACTCCATTAAATCTTGGACATATTGACGAGCAAACTCAATATTACCCGCAATAAAACCAATGGAATTATTAACTTCATGCGCCATGCCAGCAGCTAGCTGACTTAAACTGAACATTTTTTCTTTTTGAATTATTTGAGCTTGGGCATTTTTTAGTTCAGCTAAAGTCTTTTGGAGTTGGTCATTCTGCGATCGCAGTTGATTTTGCAAATTTTTGATAATTAACTGATGTTGAATTCGCGCCAAAACTTCTTCGATTTGAAAAGGCTTAGTAATATAATCTGCACAACCCAAATGAAAAGCTTTAACTTTATCAGTTACATCATCCAAAGCACTAATAAAAATTATCGGTATCGTCTTAGTTTTTTCATCATTCTTTAATTCCTGACAAACTTGATACCCATTCATCATCGGCATATTAATATCTAATAAAACCAAGTCAGGTAAAACAGTTCTAATTGCCGTCAAAGCCATTTTCCCATTAATCGCTTTTCGCACACTATAACCTTGTTCTTGCAGCAGAGTGGATAAAAAACGAATATTATCTGGTGTATCATCCACAATCATAATATCCGCTGGCGAGGAAATCATTGCATTACCATTCATTACGCTGACCAATGGAAAAAATACAAAGGAGAGATCAAAAACTCTGCTATTTGTTTAAAATTAACACAACTGATCAATACTATATTATTTCCTGATATTTTATTGTCTTACCAAAGAGCTTATAGAATTACTGAATACACCTGGATGAAAAATTAAAAAACCCCCAAATTGGGGGGAAGAGAAAAATTTTGGTCAGCTTTAGTAAGCATCCTGTAATTCGTAAAAATCGGGAGAGACATAATCCTTACGTAAAGGCCAACCTACCCAATCTTCAGGCATCAACAACCGCTTCAAATTCGGGTGTCCCTCGTAAATAATCCCGTACATATCGAAGGTTTCCCGTTCTTGCCAGTCCGCACTCTTCCAAATCCAGTACAGTGAAGGAACTCTGGGGTTTTCTCTCGGCAGAAATACCTTAATCCGTACTTCTTCTGGACGATCGGCATCATCACTGAGTTTAATCAGATTGTAAAAACTGACCAACTCTTGTCCTGGGCCAACATCATACCCACCTTGACATTGTAGGTAGTTAAACCCGTAAGCATACAAAGCAGTAGCCAAGGGAATCAAAAAATCCGGCTCAACCTTAATGATTTCGATGCCACGAGGATCTGGCTCTAAAGACTCATGTTCAAAACCATTTTCAGTCAACCAACGAGAAACTTTACCCACTTCTACTAATGTAGAAGTTTCTGGGGTTTGAGATTCATCAGCCACGAGACACCTCCTGCTTTTCTGTTGCTTTGAGTGCTGGTGGTACAGGCATACCCATAGCTTCGGTCAATTCTTTTGGTGGGTTGTAGCGAGTATCAGATTGGAGATACTTACCATCTAAGATCGGTGGCACAGCTTTCATTTTGTGAGTTGTGCTGTAGTAACGGTGAGTTTGAACTAGACTACCCCGTTCCTGTATGGAATTGTTGCTAATTTTTTTCCGCAGTTTGACGATCGCATCCATAATCGCCTCTGGACGGGGAGGACAGCCAGGGATATAAATATCTACAGGAATCAGCTTATCCACACCACGCACTGCCGTCGGCGAGTCAACGCTAAACATTCCCCCTGTAATCGTACAAGCACCCATAGCGATCACATACTTAGGTTCCGGCATTTGCTCATACAACCGTACCAAAGCCGGAGCCATTTTCATGGTGATCGTGCCTGCGGTAATAATTAAATCAGCTTGACGAGGGGTAGCACGGGGAACTAGACCGAAGCGATCGAAATCAAACCGAGAACCAATCATCGCCGCAAATTCAATAAAGCAGCAAGCCGTACCAAACATTAAAGGCCAAAGACTCGAAAGCCTAGCCCAATTGTAAAGGTCATCAACCGTAGTTAAGATGACATTCTCCGAAAGTTCTTGAGTAACAGAAGAACGCTCAACCGGGTTGAGAATCTTTTCCTTTAGCTGTTGCTCAAAATTAGGGTCTGTATTTTTCAGATTTGAATTCATGACCATTCCAAGGCTCCTTTGCGCCATGCGTAAACCAGAGCAACCACTAAAATTGCGATAAAAATCAGTGCTTCAATAAAGGCTAGAAGTCCCAAACGACTAAAAGCGACAGCCCAAGGGTAAAGAAAAACCGTCTCCACATCAAAGATCACGAAGACCAAGGCAAACATATAGTAGCGAATGTTGAATTGAATCCAGGCTCCGCCAATTGGTTCCATCCCTGATTCATAAGTAGTGCGACGCTCTGGACCGCGACGGCTGGGGCGCAGTAGTTTTGATGCAGTCAGAGCTAAAGCTGGGACTAGGCTGCAAATGATTAGGAAGCCCAGTAAGTATTCATAGCCGCTAAGAACAAACACAATTAGTTGTTACCACTTTGGCAAAAGGACATTTGTTACTTATTTTTACAGATAATTCGCGCTTCGGGATGCCTCAGCTTGCTGATGAAAACCATAATCAAAGGCAACAGGGATTTTGATTGAGTAGGGTGCGCGAGTCCAAACAAAACCTGCCACTTGTAGAAGTGGGTGTGTCTTCCTCTTGGGAAAGGAAGTGGAAAAAGGAAAAACTCTTCCCCATTCCCGGTTCCCTCTTTAACTTCTGAGTCAGGAAGACATAATATGTCATAATCTGTAACAGAGATTTTAAGGATTCAGCTTCTTTTCTAATAATCAAAGTGAGCAATGACCAACCAAGCTGTTGATCCGAATACGTTGGATCGATATGAGTGTAAAGCCTGCGGCTATGTTTATGAGCCGGAAAAGGGGGACAACAAAAATCATATTGCTGCTGGAACTCCCTTTGAGCAATTGCCAGCAGATTGGCGTTGTCCCGTTTGTGGCGTGCGGCAGTCTGCCTTCCAAAATATTGGGCCAACTGGAACGGCTTCGGGATTTAAGTCTAATTACGGCTATGGCTTAGGTGTCAATACTCTTACACCCACACAAAAAAATCTCTTGATTTTTGGTGGCTTGGCACTGGGCTTTTTGTTCTTCCTCAGTCTGTATGGATTACAATGATCAGCTTTGGGATTCATGGTAGTAGGGGGAAAGCATTCGGGCAATAATTTGTTGGTTGTGAACCCAAAGATATTGGTCGGAATGCTTCGCTCCTACAAATGAGTTTGCGAAGTATAATCAACATTCCCGATGCCGTAAGATAAAAAATTGGCTGATTTTTAGAAGATTAAAAGTTTGGCAGAAAAGCTAGGCAAGACAAATTAGAGAATATTAGGCAAAAATGCGATCGCTATTGAGAAATTTCCAAAAATTAGGAGTGCTGCTAGCAGTTGTCCTGCTTTGTGTAGCTTGTAGTAAAGTACCCAGTATCAGTGAAAATCCTTGGGAAATCCTCAATTTACCCACAGAAAGTAACCTCTCAGATGTTGCTTTTACAGACGACAAAAATCACGGGTGGATAGTTGGAAGTAACACAACTTTGCTAGAAAGCACTGACGCTGGCAAAACTTGGCAACCTAAAATTCTAGATTTAGGTGAGCAAAAGTAC
>JBAVZX010001040.1:0-7035 GCA_049589015.1 Phormidium sp.
GTTGGTGCTTTCTCGCGTCATTGCTGCCGTCTTGAGTCCCGCTCAAGCAAGCGCTGCCGTTCAGCTAGACGTTCATCGCTATTTAACTGAAGTAAATTCACAGTCGTGCGCCCCTCTGGAGTCAGTCCCACAATCGTTACTTCCTCAAGCCGGAAGTGTTCGTTCCATTCCTGTATACGTGGGTTGAAGAGAAAACTGAAAACTTTTGTCTTTGGGTCAAACGAACCGAGGTCACTACCTTTGTGACGATTGCACCGCCAGCAGGCGAGGGCTAGATTATCGGCATCGGTGGCACCGCCGTGTTTTTCTGCGATCACATGGTCAACTTCGTGGGGGAAGAAAGCCACGCTCGCTGGAAGTAGGCAATACTCGCATCTATAGTTGGCTCGCTCTTCGACGAGGCGGCGCAGTGCAGCAGAAATATAGGTCATGCTGAAGACCTGGTTATATAAGGCAGGCTACCAGTTTTGAGCATGATGACCAAATGTTCGATCCGTTCGTACTCATCGAGTTCCATACGCTCTGCTTCTGTGAGTTCGTCTGCGCGGAGGCGGGTCAGCAGGGTACGCAAGCGTTCCTGCATCTCCGGTGTGGGGCCAAAGGCGGCAATTTGTTCGGGGGTGGGGTTACTGGCTAGAAAGTTGAGGATATAGCGGTAGATGTGGGCTGGTAGTGCAGGTTGTTGAAGGCTCAGGGCAAGTAGCTCCGGGAGGCGATCGCCAAGGAGCTCCAGTTGGTCAGAAAGTTCGGACGGTACTTCTAGAGTAATTCGAGCCACAGTCTCACTCCGCGTTAATCAAATCGTTGCAGCTTTTTTCTTGCCACCATTACGATAGCAACAAAATTAAGGAATTTAAGGCACTTAGTTCTTTCAGCTTTCAATCAGGCTTTTACAGAAAAATGCTGACTCAAGGCAGCGATCGCTGCCCATTAAACCAAAAACCTAAACCTTGTCGATACTTTTATCGATTCCATCGTCGTTCCTCAGAAATTCCTCAGAAATTCCTCAGAAATTCGATTCAAGATACTAACCGAAAAATTTAGATATTCTTAATTTGGAAATTTTGTGGGTTCCTCAGAATAAAATGATTGTCAACTTTGACTAAATCACCTGTACAGTGAATCGGTAAACGTTCCTGATAAGCCTTAATAGCTAAGATATAATCACGATCAGTTAGTTCGGTTCTTATTTCTTGCAATTTTTCAAAAATTGTACATAGTAAAGTAATTTCTCCACTCAATTTATCAATTAAGGGAGTAGCAATTTGTCTGACTACACCTTGCACGGGGAAGTTGGGACAATTGGTAATGAATTCGCTTAGTATATCAACTTGGTCACGATTTTCTACTGTCGATAATGTTTTTAATATATCGCTGATTCTTTCGGCATAATCTCCTAAATCATGTTGCAGAGGTAGCAAAATTTCATATTCAGGAGCAGCATCTTTTTTTAGTCGCCAAATTGCTCCGGTATCATTATAAATCCGCCCGGTTTCATGCCAACCTGTTGCTTGCAAGTGTGCTTGGATTACGTTAGGGTTAACGGTTTTGAGAATTTGGCTATCTTTGATAGTGACTTTCATGGCAAACTTCCAAAACTTATGCGTTGAATGATGCCTTGGAGTGCATCAGGCGTAGAACCGCAGTGTAATGCGATTTGGGTTAATCATACGCTGCTCGTTGCGTTTATTTCGATTCGTTGCGTTGGCTTCGATTATCGTCTATAGTGGGGATGACATAGAGCAAGTGAGATTGGGTAATTTCAATAGATAAAAATAGAGAGAACTGTATGGCAATTTCTACTGCTTATAACAAACCTACGATTCCCACAGAAGAAGATGCCAAGCTCTCAGAACAGAGTAGCCGTATTTTGGCTCCCTTGATTCGGTTAGCGCAATCCAAGCCCACTCAGCAACTTAAAGTAGTTGAAGAAAATGGCACTGAGCAGACAGTTGAGATTCCGGCAACAGCATTTCACTTACTAGTGGATATTCTTTCACAGATGGCTCAAGGTAATGCAGTAACACTGATTCCTATTCACGCAGAACTGACAACTCAAGAAGCCGCAGATATTTTAAATGTTTCACGTCCGTTTCTGATTAAGCTGATTGAATCGGGTGAATTACCTTATCGTCGAGTAGGACGGCATCGCCGTATTTTCTTTAAAGATGTCATGAAATACAAGCAACAGATTGACAATCAACGGATGCAAGTTTTAGATGAACTTGTTGCTCAAGCCCAAGAATTAAACATGGGTTATGACTGATGTATCCTTCAAGTTTTACTGCTCTTTATGATGCTTGTGTTTTATATCCTGCACCTTTACGAGATTTTCTTGTCCAGTTAGCATTGACAGATTTATTTAGAGCTAAATGGACAGATCAGATACATGAAGAATGGATCAGGAATGTGCTAAAAAATCGCCAAGATTTGACGATAGAACAATTAACTCGGACTAAGGAGTTGATGAATAGTTATGTGCGTGATTGTTTGGTTACTGACTACGAATATTTAATAGAATCAGTTGAACTACCCGATCCAGATGACCGTCATGTTTTAGCAGCAGCAATTAAAGCGGGTGCGGATGTAATTGTTACATTCAATCTTTCAGATTTTCCCGAAAACATTTTGCAGAGGTATGATATAGAACCTCAGCATCCCGATGAGTTTATCTCTGATTTGGTCGATCTAAAACCAGGGAAAATAGTTGCCGTCGCAGAAATTTGCCGACAGCGATTAAAAAATCCTCCCAAATCTATTGATGATTATTTAGAAACTTTATTGCAGCAAGGATTGAGTATTTCTGTGTCAATGCTGCGGGAAATTTATAATGAGTTTTAATGCTTTATTGTTTAGTTGTGAGTAGAATAAATAAGAACTGATTGGCACTTTCTCAAAGGAAACAACTATGGCAGTAACAGGAAAATTGGAACTTACCATCAAAATCAACGACTTTCCCACCAATGTTGAAACGGCGGAAAACGGCTGGAAAAAGTTTGAGGTTGATTGTGATGGGCGGATTGCTAGTATTACAGTAAAACCAAAAGTATTTAAGAAATTAGAAGAAGCACAAGCTAATTATCCGATGTGGGTGGCAGCGATAGCTGGGAAAATGGGCGAACTAACTAATGATGGATTTGTCTTGAATGAGCCAAATATTCAAGTTTTTGAACGGAAACCGAAAGCACCGAAAGAGCCAGTTGCTACACCATCTGCTGAATAAATATTATTAGGAAATAAGGGAATTTTTAACTACTTGGGACAGCAAAGATTACTGTTGACATCGCAGGTTTGAGGAACATAATCACCAGAACTCGTCCACTGTGGGCATTGGTTATTAACACAGGAACCAGTTGGCACACTGCCGTTGGAACATTTCAAACTGCTTAACAGTTGGCAAGAACCTTCCACACAGGTATAGCCAGTTGGACAAGGGTTTGCTGAGTCGCACGTAGGAGAAAGCGCATTACGAGCACAACATCTTCCTCGACCATCATTTCCGGCTGTTGGATCGCAGGCGTAACCACTATGGCAATAAAGACCGTCAGCATCTCTCAAACAAGGCGAGATGGCAGGTTCCCCCCAACTGCAATATCCTATAGTTTGTGTTCTAGCAGGAGTTGGGAGTAACAACAATAAAGCTACGATTACAACCACACAACCACGAAAGAATGCTTGGTTTTTCATAAGTATAGGTCAACAAGTATTGACTTGAGGATACTATTTTCTAAAGCCAACAGTTTATATTAAATTTCGTAGTTGTCTTTCAGAAAAGAATCTATAACACTTTCCATCAAATCAAATTGATTGGCATTCTTATTACCCTGCCAATGCTGAAGTGCCTCAATATTTCTAAAAGTTAATGCCGCCTTTAAGCGACCTATTCCTTCCTCATAAATGTAGAGTGGAAGTTCTTCTATTTCTGGTAGCGGTTGTTTCGCTTTTTCTGACCAACAAGCTTGCAGCGCAGCTAATCTACCTTCCAAGTCAGAGTGTTGGCTGGTAATTTCACCCATCAACTTAGCCGTTTCATTTGGGTCGGGAATTAATATATCATCTCGGTCGAAAAAATGGTCGTAAGGAGGTTGTAATAACTCTTTATTTGATGGATCGTTACCATCAAATAATCTATTAACTATTCTAATTTTAGTAACTTTAGCTGCTCGTCTATTAATTCTTTTATCAAAAAACTCAATAGCTTTTACTGCTCGCTCAAAAGAACGAACTTCTAACAGCATTTCGCTATCTCGAAAGAAAAAATCTCCCATTACGATCGGACGATGTTCTTTATTGAGTTGATTATAGGAGATTTCAAATCTTAGTTTTTTGGCTTCATGTTCATACTCCCATCGCCACCGATTTAGTTGAGATTCAAAATATACACATCTCAGCTTTTGGAAAGCCCCTATTACGGTTTTCTGGTTGAACACTTGATAATATATTCTGGTTGGCTGCTGTGCTTCTCCAGTCAAGGTGGTAATTAAATATCGCTCGGATTTCATAAATAAACGCTAATCAGTATTGACAATTTTATTAAATCATAACTAAATAGTTACCCCTTGGTAACAGCTACGTGATATCTGGCGTTGATTACTTGATTACTTGATTACGTATAATCAACGAAAGTTACAAAACTTTACCGTTCGGACTTCGGCGTGAGTGCTCAGTCGAACGCTGACTCTTACGAAAGCCTGATGTCTCTGCTCTACGTACCCAATTTCCCAACCCAAAGCCTAAGTTAATTTACGTTTAAGTCTTGGTTAAATTAATATTTTTTATACTGATATTTCCGGGAAATCTTTGCAACAAATGGACTAAGGGTTATTATAGAAAAAACTTGTAGATTGTATGATTGCGATATGGCTACCGTTGCTCAAAATCAATCTAAATTAATTAACAAGTGTATCAATTATTTAATAACTGAACATGAGTATATTTACGGTAAAAATCAGCCGGAATATAAGGATTTAGTTAGTTCGATTACACAACAAACGCTAGAAGCGATCGCTAATTGTGATGCGCCATACCATAATTTAGAACATACCGTTCAAGTCGTTTTAGTGGGACAGGAAATTCTTTATGGTAAACACCTTTGCCAAGAACAAATTTCTCCTAGTGAGTGGCTGAATTTTATAGTTTCTTTGCTTTGCCATGACATTGGCTATTTAAAAGGAATTTGCCAACAAGATAAATTAGCCGAAAATACTTTTGTTACTGGGGTTGATGATGGTAGTGTTGTCCTTTTTCCCACTGCAACAGGAGCTAGTTTAACGCCTTACCATGTCGATCGTAGTAAATTATTTGTAATTGAAAATTTCAGCGACTACGATCTTATAGATTTAGATGTTGTTCTATTGAATATTGAATTAACTCGCTTTCCCGTGCCGAAAGACGAACTACACAAAGACACATTTAATTTTCCGGGTTTAACTCGTGGTGCTGATTTAATCGGTCAATTATCCGATCCAGATTATCTCGCTAAATTACCCGCTTTATTCGCTGAATTTGAAGAAATAGGAAGTAACAAACTCTTGGGATATTCAAATTCAAAAGCTTTGCGAGCAGGCTATCCCCGTTTTTACTGGCACGTCGTATCTCTGTATTTAAAACATAGTATTCGCTATTTGGAAGTATCCAAAACTGGAAAAGCGATTCTCGAAAATTTGTATGGCAATCGAGTTACTGTTGAGAAAGAACTAGATCGGTTTTACCAGAAAGAACAAAATATTTCTCATCGTTTTTTAAATTGGGTAAATAAACATTTTTATCCTAATTTCTCATGATAATTTCGACAATCATCGACTACGATTTTCAGAAAACTAGACATGATGAACCTTCCACTCAAACAGGCATGGAACTTCGAGAATTTCCTTCTCTCGTTCACTATAGCTGGGAAGCAATAGAAAACTCTGACTTTTTACCCGGAATTCATCTCGATTCTGATGAAGATTTGCTTGATTAACAGTTGAGGACGGAATTAATCATATAAACTTCACTACTGTTTCCAGCTTATTCCTGCATCCCTTCGTATAACAATCGGGCAAATAATCGCGCACCATCATCTTTTTTCAGTTCGCTGTAAGCGGGAGGTTGTCGAAAACCAACAACTCGCAAATCTGATAATAATTCGGGATGAAATTGGCAGGTAAACGAACGCCGAATTAGTTTACTTTCAAAATCTTTGTAATTGATACAAGTAGCCGAACATTCTGTCAAAACTTCACCTTCATGAGCAGTTGAACAAAGTATTTCGATCGTATATGGCATCTGCATCAGCCAAGATAAAGAACTTCCGGCTAAAATATGACGGTGGGGAATAATGGTATTGTGTAACAGAAGATATGCCCAGTTAGCAAACAATATTGCTTCTTCATTCACTTCATCAGAATGAAACATGGAAATATTCAGTTCGTGTTCGTACTCGATCGAAGTATCAATTACCCCTTCAAATTCATCCGCCGTTACTTCATGGGCTGTAATTAACTCTTGAGGAATTCCCGATGTTTCACTATTAGGAGATTGATAGTGAAGTAACTGGGAATCGCCAACTTCTTTAAATTCATTAGGCGCAACAGCAAATTCTAGCTCGTGCCAATTTTGGGCAACTACATTACCATTCTTTTTCTTAACTTGTAAACAATTACCAACAGTTTCAATTTTCTGACAAACAGTTTGCAATGCTTTTAAAGCTTTACCTTGAGGATCGCGTTGTAATTCTGTTAAATTCAGCACTTGTTGCACAGCTTTCTGAATTAGACGAATATGTGCTTGGGCTGCTAATTGATGACCTAAACAAATAAAAATTGCGGGCGCACTGGTAGGCGAGCGCGATAGTAATAATTTCTCTACAAATGAGTGCAATTCTGCTAGCGAAGATTTACTCCCAGCAAAGGTAGAAGCATCTCGCACCGATGGCTCGCCACCTTCTACCACTACTGCTAAACCAGAAGAAATCACAGGAATAACTGCTTCTGGATCTAGCAATCCTGATGACCATAATGGGAATAAAATTGAGTCACAATCAGCAATAGTTTG
>JBAVZX010001041.1:0-3808 GCA_049589015.1 Phormidium sp.
CCCAAAGAAGTAAAAGCTAACGTAAATAACAGCAGTTTCACCAAACAAAACGCTAATAATATGAATGAAAAATTAGTGCAAGCAAATACCAACTTTGGGTTTAAATTATTTTCCCAAATTTTCGCCAAAGATGGCGAGAAAAATATTTTTATTTCCCCTAGTAGTGTAGCGATCGCACTACAAATGACCTACAATGGTGCTGCTGGTTCCACTCAACAAGCAATGGCTCAAGCCTTACAATTACAAGGAATGAGTTTAGCAGAAATTAACCAATCTCAATTAGCTTTAACGCAAAATTTAGCTAAGATTGACCCAAAAGTTCAGCTAAATATTGCTAACTCCCTTTGGTTAAAACAAGGGTTTACCTTTAAACCACAATTCCTGCAAACAACAGAGAAATATTACCAAGCCAAAATCACCAATTTAGATTTCTATAACCCCAATTCCACAAAGATTATTAATGATTGGGTGAGCCAAAACACTAACTCAAAAATTCCCACAATCATCGATGAAATTGATCCTTCAGCAGTTCTTTATTTAATCAATGCCATTTACTTTAAAGGCAATTGGCAAAAAGAATTCTCCAAATCTGCTACCCAAGAACAACCTTTTACCTTACTCAATGGAACTCGCAAGCAACATCCTTTAATGTCCCAAACTGGTAAATATCGTTACTATGAAAACGAACAGTTTCAAGCAATTAATTTACCCTACGGTTCAGGACGTTCAAGTATGTATGTATTCCTGCCTAAACCAAACGTTAAACAGGCAGATTTTTACAGGAATTTGACTGCGGAAAACTGGCAACAATGGATGAAGAAATTCTCTTCTAGAAACGGACAAATTGTTTTACCCCGATTCAAATTAGAATATGATATAACTTTAAATCAAGCCCTGCAAGCATTGGGAATGGGAGTAGCTTTTCAAGACCAAGCAAATTTTGCTAACATGACTCCAAAGGGAGTAAAAATCGATGAAGTCAAACACAAAACTTTTGTCGAAGTTAATGAAGAAGGAACAGAAGCAGCAGCAGCAACCTCTGTAGCAATTATGCCAACTTCTGCACTACCAACAGAACCGCCATTTAAAATGGTAGTCGATCGCCCTTTCTTCTGTGCAATTCGCGATAATCAAACCGGAACAATTTTATTTATGGGTTCAATTGTAGAACCGAAATAATCGTTTGTTGTAAGCAGTTTAGTGCTTTAAGCGCTGAAGCGCTTACAACAAACTTTAACTACTTTCTACAAAGCGATAACCCCTACCATAAACAGTGTGAATTAGCTGACTTTCATTATTTGCTTCGATTTTTCGACGCAACAAACGAATTAAAGCAGCTAACACATTGCTACTAGGTTGTTCTTCACCACTCCATAAATGATCATAAATTTCTGGATGAGTTAATAATTGTCCGGGATGACGCATAAAATATTCTAAAAGCTGACTTTCTTTTTCTGATAATTCAATCATTCTTCCTTGACGATAAGCTACTTGATTTTCCCAGTCTAATTCTAAATCTCCGACTCGCAATCTTTGGTGAGTTGTTGCCGATTCTAACACCGTTGTTCGTCGTAACAAAGCGCGAACTCTCGCTAATAACTCTCGCAATTCAAAAGGTTTTACTAAATAATCATCTGCACCTGCGTCTAAACCTTGTACGCGATCGTCCAAAGTATCTTTAGCAGTCAGAAATAAAACCGGAGTAGTTTTTCCTTGGCGGCGCAACTCCTGACAAATTTCTAAACCTGAGATTTGCGGTAACATCCAATCAAGAATTAATAAATCATAAATTCCCTGTACCGCCAACTGACTTCCAGAAATGCCATCATAAGCCACATCCACATTGTAACCATCACGAGTTAACACTGCTTTCAGAGGATCAGCAAGTTCAGTTTCATCATCAACTAGAAGAATTTTCATGAGACAATTAAGAATGGGAAAACTACCTGTTACACTTTAAGATCCAACTAATCAAAAATCAAAAATCCCTATGTTAACTGTTGCATTACCAAAGGGCGCACTTCTGAAAGATACCATTCGTTTATTGCAAACTGTGGGATTAGATTTCAGTGCTTTTTTAGAGTCTAACAACCGCCAATTGCAAATTTCTGATCCCAGCAATACCGCCCAAGCTTTGTTAGTAAGGGCGCAGGATGTTCCGGTTTATGTAGAATACGGGCAAGCACAATTGGGAGTTGTCGGTTATGATGTGTTGCGGGAAAAACAACCCAAAGTCGCCCACTTAGCAGATCTGAAATTTGGTTATTGTCGGTTATCTGTAGCCGTAAAACAGTCTAGTCCTTATCGATCAGCTTTAGAACTTCCGCCACATGGAAGAGTAGCTTCTAAATTTGTGAAATGTGCCACAGAATATTTTGAAACTTTGGATTTACCTGTGGAAATTGTACCACTTTCTGGTTCAGTGGAATTAGGGCCGATTACAGGAATGTCAGAAGCAATTGTCGATTTGGTTTCTAGCGGACGAACTCTAAAAGAAAATGGCTTAATTGAAACTGAGGTGTTATTTGAAAGTACAGCCAGATTAATTGTCCATCCTTTGAGTTATCGTCTTAATTCTGATGATTTAAATGGTTGGGTGGATAAATTGCGATCGGCAATTTTAGCGGCACATTAACTGATTATTTATCATTTGTCATCAGCCATTCGATTTTATATTTTAGATTTTCGATTCCCAGAACAGATAAATCTGGTTGCTCAACCTAGCAAGAAAGCAGAATCTAAAATATAAAATGGAATAGCAGATAATTACGAATTAGGTTTTAGAATGACTCGTTTATCACCGCTAACTAAGGGAGATGATGATCAAAAATCGCCGCGCCGGGAAAGTGATTGGCGATTATTTTTGTGGCTAGTTCCTTATGCACGCCGGAATCAGAGATTGTTAATAATAGCGATCGCCCTACTACTCCCAGTAGCAATTTCCGGTTCAATTCAACCATTATTAATTGGACAAGCTATTTCTTTAATTCGCGGCGAACCATCAACATTTTCTTTTTTACAAGGACTTCCTTTATATCAAGGTATTAATATTCTGGCAGGTTTACTATTACTATCCTTAGCGATTCGGATGGTACTTGTAAGCTTTCAATCTTACACCGTACAGCGAATTGGGCAACAAATTACAGCCGCAATTCGGGAGGATTTATTTACTCATGTAACCTCCTTAGCAGTGAAATTTTTTGACCGAACTCCAGTAGGAAAATTAATTACTCGTCTCACTAGCGATGTTGAAGCTTTGG
Source organism: Phormidium sp. (assembly GCA_049589015.1). GTDB lineage: Bacteria > Cyanobacteriota > Cyanobacteriia > Cyanobacteriales > Aerosakkonemataceae > Floridanema. The sequence goes on from JBAVZX010001041.1 coordinate 3,261, forward strand.
GGGATGTTTTTTCTACAGGCGCAATTGGCATTGTCAGCGATTTTTTTAGTATTTTAGTAATTGCCGTTTTCATGTTTACTCTGCAATGGCAATTAGCGCTGATGTTGGTACTGATGTTAATACCTGTTTCCCTAGTAATTGTTTATTTCCAACAGCAATTCCGCAAAGCAAATTACAAAGCTAGGGAAGAACTTTCGGCGCTTAATTCCACACTGCAAGAAAACATTATGGGAATTAGTGTGGTGCAAATGTTCCGCCGCGAAAAGTTTAATTCTGAGGTATTTCGCAACACTAATAAACGCTATATTCGGGAAATTGATAGAACAATTTTTCATGATTCAGCTGTTTCTGCTACTTTAGAATGGATTTCTTTAGTAGCGATCGCCTGCGTTTTAGGATTAGGTGGATGGTTTGTCATGCAAGAAAACTTAACCTTTGGCATCTTATCCACCTTCATTTTATATTCCCAACGTCTCTTCGATCCAATTAGACAATTAGCCGAAAAATTCACCTCAATTCAAGCAGGTTTTACCGCCGTCGAACGGATT
>JBAVZX010001042.1:0-3254 GCA_049589015.1 Phormidium sp.
GTAGCTAACGATATCGATCGCATAGCTCTGGAAACTTATGCTAGAAATATTGATTCTTCTGTCATTGTCGGAGATATTCGGAATTCTGAAGTTTTTTCCCAAATTGTCTCAATAACTAATACTGCAAGACAGATGAACCCTAGTGCTAAATTGTTTGTCTTAGGAGGTCCCCCTTGTCAAGGATTTTCTACAGCAGGTAATTCTCGATCAATGCAGGATGAGCGTAATTCACTGTTTAAGAATTACAAACAAGTTATTGAGGCGATAAATCCAGATGGTTTCGTTTTTGAGAACGTCATGGGTTTATTAAATATGGAAGGTGGCTATGTCTTCGAGCAAATAAAAAGGGCTTTTGCATCAGTAACAGACCAACTTTCGATCTGGAAACTTAATACAGTAGATTATGGAATTCCACAGCGACGTAAGCGTGTAATTTTGATTGGTTTGCAACAAGAAAAACAACCTATTCCACCACCGACACCTATCTGTGATTCCGATGGGAGCAGTTTATTAGGTCTTTTACCAGCAGTTACCGTTTATGAAGCTCTCAACGATCTACCACCTCTAGAAGCTGGACAGGATGGAGAAAATCTTGATTACGTTATGCCTCCAGTGACAGAATACCAGTGCCTAATGCGTAATACGATCGCACCGTCCCAGTATCTAAAGAAACCGCTCCATAAGGATATTTATGTATTTGAATCTCTCTCTACTATGTTAGAATTAAGTTAAGAATCAATATTTTGGATATATTTAAAAATGATTGACATAACGAATAAAGATTTATATGAAGCATCGTTAAAAGAACTTCAAAAATATAGTAAAAGTGTAAAGAGAAAATTCAAAGGTCACTTAATTCAAATTTTTCTGGGATTGAAATTTTGGCGCAGTGAGATACCAAGTATTTTTTCCGATCGCTCTGTCTCAGCTTCAGTTATTCAGCAAAATTTAGATGACCTTTATACTAAAGCCTCTAGACCATCAAATAACTGTATACTCATGTTATTTCAGAGCAACTATCTGGCTAAAACTGGTGTTATTGGTCTTAACAACACTCATCGACAAAACACATGGCGGAATAACTTCCGTTTACAGAAAGGTATAGTTTGCTATGCTCCCCCAGAAGATTTAGCTAACCCTGATTTTCTGTATCAAAATCGCTCTGCTTGTAAATATCTTCAACCTGTTACAGAAGGAAGCTTAAAAAATGCGTCTTGTACATTACAAAGTAAAAAGAAAAAAGCTAAATATCGACGTGAAGAACAACCAAAATGGCTTCGTGCTGAAACAACAACGCAGGGTGAGAAATATTCCGTTATAGATCTCGCAAACATAGAAAATTTTGTGTCATACATAGCTCCAAAGGGGCGACGTATTCCTATATTGCCTTTGATGGTTGCTCTGTATTATGACGCATTACCAGGTATTTACGATCGGCATACGGAAATTGACCTAACTGACTTTGCCAATGATTATGGCTTCTCGCAAGAAGAATTAGTTACTTACTTCGATGATGATAAAAATAATGAATATAATCAACGCCTAATCCAACGATTCTCCGTAGATTATACCCCTATTTCGCAAAGCTCTTTAGATGAACTTCCTCCTACTTCTTCAACTTCAAGGGTTGTATCCAATAGACAAGTTAAACAAATTCCCAGCCCAATCCTTTTAGAAGTAGAAATACCTGAACCAGACTCGAACACTGGTTGGGGTGCTCAACAATATGTGATGGAAGTTTTAAGAAATAATGGTTGGACTGTATACGATGTATCTCAGCAACGATGTGGGTATGACCTTTTAGCAGAAAAGAATAAAAAACGAAAATATATTGAAGTTAAGAGTTCATTAGGTTCTTGTTCTCCAACATTAACTGAAAGGGAGTGGCAAAAAGCAAAAGAATATGGTTCAGATTACTGGTTGGCTATTATTGAGAACTTTAAAGCAGAGTCACAAAACCCGATATTTTGGATTCCTAACCCTGCTGAAAACTGTACTGCTACGGAAAAAACGGTTATACAATACTCCATTGCTCGTAGTTCATGGATAGGAGCAGCTGATGATAATGTAGATCTAGAAAGCTTGGGGTAAATATTTTGGTATTATCCCATTTAGTATGATCTTTAATGTTTATTGGGCATAAACTTAAACATTCCACTTCCCACTTACTCTAAGGTAAGTTAGGAATCCAGAACACGGATTGTATTGGCTTCAGTATTCAGCCTATTTTACTTAATCATTGAGGAAAAGCGATCGATCCTCTCCCCACTCTTCCCCAATACCTCAGCATCTAATTTCCCTTCTTTTGCTGCTGTCATTAAAGCATACATCGCATCATAATATAAATCTTTATCATAAGAAAGCAAAATCAAATCTACTCCAGCATTAATCGATTTTACCGTAGCATTTGCCACCCCATCTTTACTGCCATAAACCGCTTGCATTCCAAAATCATCGGTAATTAAAATCCCGTCATGTTGCCAATTTTGGCGAATAATTTCTGTCACTACTTTCTGGGAAAAAGAAGCAGCATTTTCTGGATCTACCGCCATTAATTTAGCGTGTCCAATCATTGTAAATGCTTGGGTATTTTTCATCACTTCCCGAAAGGGAACCCAATCATCATTAGTTAACTCTGCTACAGAAGCATTTAATTCTGCTTCGGCGATATGAGTATCAGTTTTGACTCTTCCTAAACCGGGGAAATGTTTAATTGTACATTTAACTTTGTATTGTTCTAAGGTTTGGCAATACCACAAAGCAACTTTAGCGACGACTTCTTTATGTTCGGAAATCGCACGGCGACTAATTTTAGAATATTTATCATTAACAATTCTGGTTCCTTTGTTTAAATCAACTACTGGCGCGAAATTTAAATTCACCCCAATTTCTGCTAATTCTTGCGCTTGTTTAGCTGCATATTCAATGACTTTCAGTTTTTGTTGGTCGATGTTTTTCTCATCATCAATTATTCTGGCTAAAGAAGGTAATTTAGTTAATGGTGGTGATAATTTTGATACTATGCCACCTTCTTGATCTGCGGCAATTAAAAGTGGCGGTAAACCTTGATTTTTACGGATTTCTTGTAAAGTTTGAATCTCTTGTTTTATTTGTTCTTTCGTTTTGCCTCGGACATTTCTGTTAGTGATAAAAACTCCAGCTACGCCTTGTTTTTCCACTAATAATTGTAGTTCGGCAAAATCTCTGTAACCAATCACGAAATGTTGACCTAAATTGACTTTTTTCGGGGTTGG
>JBAVZX010001043.1:0-2701 GCA_049589015.1 Phormidium sp.
TTTTAGCGCTAAAGCGCAACAACGTACCTAATTATTTAACTGCTGACAGTTATACCTCTTTTTTCCAATTGTTCCATAAAAAATTCTTCTAAAGTAGGACGGGCTAAGTTTAAGGTGATAATTTGAGCTTGCATGAGACGCAAACTGGCGAGAAAATCTTGTAAATCGCCTTTTACATGACCTTGCCAAGCTTCTTCTGTGCTACCTATTCCTTCAGATACAAATTCTAAATCTGGTAGCCATTTTTTTAAGATGTCTTGCTTACCGCCTTTGCCTTTAATGTAGTAGGTGTTGGCGGTTCCCAAAAGTTCATCCAAAGAGCCAAGGCAAATTATTTCACCTTGCGCTAATATGGCGATGCGATCGCAAATTTTCTCCACATCCGACAACACATGACTGTTAAAAAATATGGTTTTCCCTGCCTGTTTTAGAGATAAAATAATCTCCCGAATTTGGTAACGTCCCATCGGATCTAAACCCGACATTGGTTCATCTAAAAATACCAATTCCGGGTCATTAATTAAAGCTTGTGCCATCCCAATTCGTTGCAACATTCCTTTAGAATATTGCCGCAGTTGCTTTTTTTTCGCTGCTGACTGGGCAAGCCCGACCATTTCTAATAGTTGGGGAATGCGTACTCGCTGAATTTCGGAGGGAATTTGGAAAAGTCCCGCCATCATTTGCAAAAATTCCCAACCTGTTAGAAAATCATAATAATAGGCATTTTCGGGCAGATAACCAATACGTTGCTTGACATTGCGATCGCCCAAAGGTTTTCCTAATATTAACCCCCTGCCAGAAGTAGGACGGGCAATACCTAGTAAAGTTTTTAACAGTGTAGTCTTTCCTGCGCCATTTTGTCCTAACAAACCAAAAGTTTCCCCTTCATAAACTGTCAGAGTACATTGTTTTAAGGGTTCAATTTTTTGATTCAGCCAAAAGCCTGTGCGGTAAACTTTTCCTAATTCGTAGGTTTGCACAACTGGCTGACGTGCAATTGTAATTGCTCCTTCTAGAGAATCTGTAGCAGAATCCATATTATTTTAGCTATCGATGACCACTGAGATTGATTATTACCTATTATTAAATAAATTACATCATTTAGCAGCAAGGAAACTCATGGATCGAGGCAAAATTGTGGCAATTATTACCGGGGTAATTTCTCTAATTCTAGCGATCGGCTATTTACTCTTAGTGCAACTGCTAGATTTTCGCGGTGAAATGATCCCTGCACCCGTGTCAATGTTCTATTTGGGAATTTGGTAATTTTAAAGCTATGTTGTTGCGCTTTAGCGCAACAACATAGCTTTAAAAATGATGAATGTGCGTCGCTTTCAACGTATGAAATGAGATTAATAACTGCGTCAAAGCTAAAGGATAACTTTGCAAAATCTCATCAGTTGTTCCCGTAATTTTACCCAATTCTAAATTTCCTCCCAAACTACAATGGGGGAATAAATCAGGCATTTCGTGACACAAAACCTTTTCTAATTTACTCACCTGTTCCGCAGTTGCATGACTATCAATTTCTAGCACATCAACTGGTTTACCCATATCCCGATCTAACCCTAAACGAACAGCTGAATCAGTACCACCATCGCTCAGTTCAATAATTTTAATAAAATCAGGATGGGGGATAGTAGGTCTAAGTACCAAACGCACATTTAAGCGGGAATTATCCTCCTCAATATCACCATTTGGGGGATAAAAAGTTACGACCACATCTGCCCATTTCCGCTGAGGACGAATAAATTGTTCTGAGTCAGGTTCGCGTTTTTCTAATTCTCCTAAAACTTGTTCTGGTGTATACCCTCGCTTCATTGTATCCCGCTTAATCTTCCACTTAGCACGCAAAGATTCTGGCGGTGCTAGGTAAACTTTAACATCAAAACAATCACGGCAACCGCGAGTAGAAAAACCCAACAATCCTTCGACAATTACAAATTTATTTGGTTTAATATATTGTGGGGGTTCAAACGTTCCGGTTTTGTGGCTGTAAACTGGTTTTAGGATCGGTTGACCTGTTCGCAACAGCGATAAATGCTGCTGCATAATATCTAGATGATTGCAGTCTGGATGCAGGGCTGTAATGTCTAATTCTGTTCTCTGAGTGCGATCGTAACGGTGATAATCATCAGTACAGATAACTGTAACATTTTCTTCTCCCAAAACCTGGGCAATTCCTCTAGTTAAAGTGGTTTTTCCCGCTGCGCTATCACCAACAATGCCAAGAATAATCGGACGATTGCTCATAGTTTTTGATATATTAAAGCTTCTGAATAGGTTTAATTTTAGGAGGTAATGGAGATCGAATCAATGGCTAATCAATTTATTTACAATTCTTCTCAACTTAGTTATGCCATCTTGGGAACAGGTGCGCTGGGCGGATATTACGGTGCTTGTTTACAAAAAGCTGGTTTAGATGTTCACTTTTTACTACACACTGATTATGAATATGTCAGTAAAAATGGTTTAGTAGTTGAATCAAAAAATGGTGATTTCACATTACCTCAAGTTCAAGCTTATTCGGAAACTAGCAAAATGCCTCCTTGCGATGTGGTAATTGTGGCATTAAAAACCACCCAAAATCATTTATTGCCGCAAATGTTACCCAACTTAGTGAAAGAAAATGGGGTGATTTTAGTATTACAAAATGGTCTTGGTGTAGAAGATGAAGTCGCTAAAATTGTCGGTGCAGAAA
>JBAVZX010001044.1:0-3399 GCA_049589015.1 Phormidium sp.
GCTAAAGATGCTGAGAAAATTAAGACGAAAATCCTTTATTTGCTTGACGCAATTGAAAAATCGGGTGTAGTACCATCAGGAGAGCTTGATATTAAAATGTTAGAGGGAGAATGGCAAGGTTTTTTAAGAATGAGAGTGGGCAAAATTAGAATTATTTTTACAATTGATACTGAACGAGATGAACTCCAAATTTATAATATAGGATTTAGAGGGGATATTTATAATAATTGATTTTTGCTAATGCAGTTTCAAATAGAGGTTATATAATGAAAAATTCAATATCAAATCAATTTACGATCGCAACTGAACAAGAAGATGATGGTCGTTGGATTGCAGAAATTGTAGAAATACCGGGTGTTTTGGTGTATGGTTTAACTGAACAAGAAGCGATCGAAAAAGTGACAGCTTTAGCTTTAAAAGTGGTTAACAGCGAATTGGCAATAAGTCAACTATTTGAATTAAGGAAGAACATTGCTCAGGGAGAAGAGCAAATTCGTCAAGGAAAAGTTGTTGATGGTGAAGTAGTATTTCAACAGTTACAAGAAAAGCTTGAGCAGATGGAAAAAAGCTAAACAGGCAAAATTTGTCAGTTAAGTCTTGGGATGCAAAACTGAAGTATAAGACCACATAGCATTTGGCCCAACTTTGAGAACCATAGCTTCGGGAGTAAACATTTCCCAATAAGGTAAACCAGAATCATCTTCAATTTCTGGGATAAGTATCAATTCATATCCATTAGAAAAACCCATATTAAAACCTAATTCTGGAGTGGGAACAAACCAACTAATGTGATTATTTTCGATCGCTTTTACTTTTCCTCTAATACTTTCTGCATCTTCTTCAGAAGTAGCGATCGTTTCCCCTCCAGCTTTAAGTTTCCAAGGATTTCCTCTAGTACCTACTAACCACTCACCTTTTTCTTTCCCAGCCATCGATTTTTGTGAATAAGGAAATTTCGCGCCAATATGAAGACTTAATTCATCTCCATAACTTAGAGTTGCTTTCCAGCAGATTTGCAAGAAAACCTTCATTGTAATCTCTGCTATTTCCTTATTCACGGTTCCAATTTTTTGACATAGACGGGACATGGTGTAAGGGTGTTAAGCAAAGATTGATCTGCTGTCCAAAATTCAGCCAATTCTAACTCTGCGACTGCTAAAAAAGCCGCATCATAGAGAGTTGCTAGAGAGAACTGTTCGGCAATTTCATAAGTTTTTGCACGGATGCGATCGCTATCCAAGTAATCCACAGGCATTTGGCAGAAATCATCATAAAATTCCGCTGCTTGGGTTGCGGTAATTACTCCCAATCTTTACTTTTTTTCGTAATACTGAGCCAACTTCTGTCCAAGCAAATGCAGGTGCGACTAAACGGATATTTGATGTTAGTAAGGGAGTGATTAAATTTCTGGCTTGAGGTTGTAATGTTTCCGGTAAAAGATAAGGAATCCAAACGCTAGTATCGATACATTTAGTCACGCCGTCCCTCATTTGTTCGCAACTGACGAATCAATTCTACAGAACTTTGTTGAATGCCTGTTTTGGCTTCTACTTCGGAACTTCGAGCGACAATTCGCTGATGTGCTGCTAGACTGCGCCTTCTTTTTACTTCGCGTGCGATCGCATCAACCACCATCTCATTAAAAGACTCTCCACCTTTACGAAACTGTTTTGCTTTCCAGCAGATTTGGCAGAAGACCTTCATTGTAATGTCTGCTATTTCCCTGATATCTGTTAATTTGGTCACTAGAAAACTTCCAATTTTTCCTCATCTAATCCACCTTCCGGTAAACTGTCAGTAGAAGAATTACGATTAATAAACTCATCTAACAATTCAAAAAAATTATCGAGTGCTTTACTTTCATCTTCTGAATAAAAGAGAATTATGTTAGCCCAAGATTGGCTTGTTTGCACATTGAATCTTTTTCGTATCCACTCAGGAAATGAACTGAAATCAAGGTCTTCATTAGTTGGCTGTTCTCCCAATTCATATTTAGCCACACTGTAACCCGATAAGAAAGCCTGAAGACAAATAATTGAGCGTCGTCCCAAGTACATAGAAGGAGCTTTCTTTATTTTCTCAATTAGCGTATATAAATTGTGCATTTTCTTCCTCAGTATTTTCTAAATCTATTGCTCAAAATTCCTGTTCTATAATATTGAAATTTCCCAAACCCAGTTCTAAAGTAGGGGAGGTTAAATTTGCTAGCCACTCCTGTCGAGTCACGCCATTAAGATCTATATTATCAAAAACAATTTCCTGCCCGTCAATTGTAATTGATATCCCTTCATGATAGCCGTTAGTAGCAATTTGCTGCTGTCGCCGTAAATCATAAATCACTGCCCAAGGTAAGTCTTGCCTTCCTAAATCGAGCTTGATTTGCTTACCTTGGATGTTTCTAAGTATTAAAAATTCTTTGATAGCCTTACTGCATTCAACGCATTGAAAAACTCCATATTGACCAGCAATTTTAGCTATTTGTTGGCGAATTTCATCTAAGCTACTAGAATTTAAGATCAAAATAGAAAGTTTACCTCCTAAGCATAAGTGAAAGTATATCTCAAAATAATTAACAGATTTTCACAATTATGAGAATGTTTTAATGTTTCAAAATAAGTAGTCGGTTGCCTTCCTTCCCTTCTCTCCCTGGAGCCTTTCTGCAAAAAGACGGCAAATACAACTATTTAATTACGGTTCACACCCATCCCGAAATGAGTGGAATTGCTTAAAGTATTGTTAGTGGCAGCACCAAGCAGCTACGAAAAAACCTCCCGAAAGGCAACCGTCCTTCAAAGGTTCGGAAACCTCGCCTTCATGATCACCCCTAACCCCGCTCAGTATAGATAAGAGTTCTGTGTTGTGCAGAACAATATACAAGTTGAACAGAGTAGGTGAAAGGGCTCGGTTGGTGCAGTTAGCAGTGCTGTCTTGCTCTCGATTTAACTAATCAATCGAGCCTGTAAATTTTGTAGTTAGATGGGAAACCGAACACTCTTATGGCAAAAGTTGTTGGAATTGACTTAGGTACGACTAACTCCTGTGTGGCAGTAATGGAAGGTGGTAAACCCACAGTCATCGCCAACGCAGAGGGTTTTCGGACGACACCTTCGGTGGTAGCTTATGCTAAAAATGGCGATCGCCTAGTCGGACAAATCGCCAAACGTCAAGCGGTAATGAACCCCGAAAATACGTTCTATTCCGTGAAGCGTTTTATGGGACGTAAATTTGAAGAAATTACTCACGAAGCTACTGAAGTTTCCTATAAAGTCCTGCGCGATGGCAACGCAAACGTTAAATTAGATTGTCCTGCACAAAACAAACAATTTGCACCCGAAGAAATCTCCGCACAAGTTCTTCGCAAGCTGGTAGATGACGCTAGCAAATACCTGGGTGAAACAG
>JBAVZX010001045.1:0-1698 GCA_049589015.1 Phormidium sp.
GGCGTATTCTCCGATATGATCGTTCACATCAGTTGATAGGACTTGATAAACAATAATTACCCCTACCAAAAATCCCATTGTTACGCCTAAACTAAATACAAAGCCGATCGCTGTATTTTTAGACCAATAATCTTTTTCAAAGTCGATAAACTCTTCCTTAGTTAACACTTTGACATCACTGGGCAAATAAGCGTTTAAAGATGTGGCAACTTGCTGCGGATCGTAACCTGGTTTTAACTCAATTAAGCCAATGTTAACGCTAGAAGCTGACCTTCTGGGAAACAACATTAAAAAGTTTTGATCGCTAGTCATTAAACTGCCATCAGCAGCGAAGGAAGCGCCAACTTTATATAATCCACTGATGTTAATTTTGCGTCTTTCTAACTCAGTATTAACCGTTTGACCTTGGGAAACTTTGGCAATTGTTCCTTGATATGTTCCTCTTGCAGCTTCATCAAATAACATCGTATCTGGCATTTTAATTAGATGTAAATTCTGCTGCAATTCAGGTAAATCGAAAGCTGGTTTATTCGGGTTAAATCCTAATATTAAAACGTTGGTTTCTTTTTGGGTTTCTGGGTTTTTCCAATTCCCCATATTTATATACAGAGGATCGGCTGATTTTACTCCCTCTACACTCATTGCTTGATACAAACGTCTACGAGGAAAAGTAGACATATTAATCAAATTTCGACCTTGGGGATTGACTAATACTAAATCCGCATCTAAGTGTTGATGCAATCTGGTGTTACTATCATACAAAGCGGTTTGAAAACCTAACTGCATCATCATTAAAAGATCGGCAAAAGCTACTCCCGAAATGGCTACCCATAAACGGCTTTTTTGTTTGGTTAATTGTAGCCAACCTAGAGGTGTGCGGCGGCGAATTTGTTGGATAAAACCGATCATAATTGAATCTCCACATTTACTTGTAAATTAGTTAGTCCGGCTACTTTTTGGCTTGCTGCGTCATCGAGTTTAATTCGCACTTCTACAACTCGGTTATCAATATTTGCTGAAGGATCGGTGTTAACTACGTTTTGTTTTTTGACTTGTAAGCCAATTCGTTCAACTGTTCCGGGCAATTCTTCGGTTAAGGAATCACTTTTTACTAGCACTTTTTGCCCAAGTTTTACTTTGTTAATATCGCTTTCGTAAACTTCGGCAACCGCATACATTCGATCGGTTTCTCCCAGTTCTACGATGCCTTCATTATTAATTAATTCCCCAGCGTTTGTATGAACTTTTAAGATTTGGGCATCACGGGGCGATCGCACATAAGCAGTCTCTAAATTTGCCTGTGCTCTTTTCACCGCTGCTTCGGCTTGACTAACTTCGGCTTTAGCAATTTGGACATCTACCGGGCGCACTTCGGAAATTCTTTCTAAAGTCGCTTTCGCCTCATTCTCTTGTTCTTGTTTCCCCGCAGAAATTCTCCTTAAATTAGCTTCTGCTTCATTTAATTGTTCGGCTTTTGCTGAAGTAATTTTAGTTAAGTTAGCTTCGGCTTCTTTTAATTGCTCAAACTTCGTCGCTTCTATTTTATTTAAATTAGCTTGCGCCTCTTTAACTCTTTCTTGGGCAGCCGCTAAGGTTAAACTTTTACTATCTTTAGCCGAGGCAGAAATTGCCCCATCTTTATATAACAATTCATAACGTTTATACTCGGTTTGAGCATTGCGAAGTTCGGCTTCTAAC
>JBAVZX010001046.1:0-6761 GCA_049589015.1 Phormidium sp.
ATTCCTAATGTGCTTCCTGTAAAAACCATAGGTGTTTTGGGAATTGGATGTAATGGTGAAGGAAATGTTATTTCGTACAATCGCCAGATAGAAGCTTCTGATTGGGAAGGTAATATTATTTCATACGATCATAAAGTTGAGGAGCCGATACAGAAACCGTTTCCTCTGGGTCGTTCTATCACCACTGTTAGGGTAACTCAATGGTATGAACTATTGGGAACCCCAGAGGAAAGAGTAAAACTAGCTACTGAGGTACTCAAAGAGACTGTGTATCAGTTAATAGAGGCTTTAATTAAGTCTGATGAATGGGATGCTATACAACAGGAACTCGATTTACATTGGGAACGAAAGTGGGGTAGAAGAGTTTGAACATGATGCAACTTCTGTCAGGTATTTGACATCAACCTCGCAAATAGCTACAATCCCCCTGTAAAAAGGTTTTCATGCACGTTATCAGCAAAAAAAAGCTCAAAGAATTTTGGGAAAAGCACCCAGATGCCAAAACCAACCTCGAAAGCTGGTATAAAATTACCAGTAAAATAGAGTGGGGAAACTTTGTGGAGTTACGCCAAACTTTTCCCTCTGCTGATTTAGTTGCAAATTTCACCGTTTTTAATATTGGCGGCAATAAATATAGACTGATTGTTCTTGTAGATTACCAATACAAAGAAATTTACATTCGCCACGTTCTTACTCATGCAGAATATGACACAGACAACTGGAAAAACGACCCCTGGTACACCTAATCCCAGTGAATTTCTCTCTCTGATCGCTGCTTTTCCACCTCGTCCCATCACTTCGGAAGACGAATTAGATGCTACTCAAAACGTAATTGATTCACTGATCGATCGCGGCACACTAACAGATGATGAACGTGATTATCTACACCTTTTAGGTTTATTAGTTTCCGAATACGAAGAAATCCATTATCCGATCGACGATATTTTTGGTGTAGCTTTACTAAAAGCTCTAATGGAAGATTTGAATCTCCAAGAAAAAGATCTAATTCCTATTTTCCAAACCGAATCAAACGTTTCCGAAATTTTAAGCGGTAAGCAGGAATTAACTGTAAGTAATATTGAGCAACTAGCTGAATTTTTTCATGTTACGCCAGCAGCTTTTTTGAGCAAAGGTAAATAAAACTTCCCTAATAGTTTTCTTCAGCCCTATTAACTTAAATTTTTATAACGAATTGCAACTTCCAATCTGTCTATAGACTCACAAGTTAACTCTGCCTCTAATCCCACTAAACCAAATAAAGCATTTCCTCTCTTCAGAACAAAGCCTGTGATTTTCTTTATATTATTCAAGTCAGATGAGCTAATTTGACCTAATACGGCTTTTTGACCAACTTTTTTGAGAAATGTTCTAAGGTACTTTGTAGCAAGTTTAACGGTAGAATCGTAGCTGATTTTTTCTGATACAGGTAACAGAGCATCATTATCAGAGACTAAAATTTCTAATTTGGATAACATATTGTCTACCAATTCATTAAACATAGATTCAGATAGGTGAATACGGTTTTCTTCTCTCGATAAGGGTCTGATATTTAAGCGATTTTCTGTCAGAAAAAGGACGATACGCTTTAGTTCTTTCAGTACTTTTTCGACTTCTACTCGATCCTGTAAATTATGCGGAAGAAGTGCTGGTTTACCATCTTTGGCATGAAAGAGTCGGCAACGAACGTTGTAAATTTTTTCAACTTGTGAATCTTGAAACTGATAATTCCTCAAAACTCGCTTTAGCCAATATTCTTCACTCTCATTTTTAGACTTGCTAGATATAGAACTAACAAGCAACTCAAGTGATAAATACATATTTCGATATGAATCGAACAAGTCTTCAGTTGCTTGTGCCAAGCGTAAATATCTTAGGCTTTTATGATATCTGAGTTGATGAACGGGAACTTGGGAAATGAGATTTCCAAATTGATCTCGTATATTTCCAGTTCCAAAGCCTTTAATCTCTAAATCATTTATGACTACCAATCGTAAAACCTGTGTTGAGCCTTCGCGCCACCAAATAAGATGCTGATCAATTTTGTTGTTACAAGTTGATAAGTCTATTCCATATTTTATAGAGAGTAAATCTAGACCTATTTGTATCTTTTCATATCCTAGATCAAAAGCTGTTAATTCTGTGACACCTCTCCCTCTGGCAACCACATAAGGGCTACTGGAACTTACCTCTATTTCCCAATGTGAATCAACTGGGATTACCAGATCAAATTTATGAGGGTTAGCGAGAAAAAACGCTGCACCTGAATCAAATTTTGATTTTTGATCGGCAGTTACAATACCTGCTAATTTAGCCATACTTGCTAACAATGTCTTATTCAAAGAACTTTAGAAAATTTATGTAGTATTATCGTAACATAAAATAGTATTTTATAAAAAATCCCCCAGTATTACTACCAGGGGAAAGTTAACAGTGCAAAACTTTAACCAACAGGTTGCAGAACCAAATTATGCTGTTTCTCTGCGGTGACAACTACCTCACCAGCTTCGCCAATATCAATAACAGCAGTATCACCTTCTTGCACGCGACCTGATAGCATTGCTTCCGCTAAACTATCTTCTAAAAGCCGCATAATTACGCGCCGTAATTCTCTCGCACCGTAAGCAGGATTGTAACCTTCTTGAACTAAGCGATCGCTAAATCTCTCACTAACATCCAAGCTAATTCCCTGTTCACTTAACCGAGAAGAAATCTCGCGCAACATAATCTCAGCAACTTGCTTAATTTCATCCTTACTTAACTGACGGAAGACGATAATTTCATCAACTCGATTCAGAAACTCAGGACGGAAATATTGCTTAAGTTCATCATTTACCAAAGTCCGAATTCGGTTATAATTTGCTTCACTTTTATTTTCGGCAAACTCAAAACCTAATCCACCGCCACCTTTTTCAATCACCTTAGAACCGATGTTCGAGGTCATAATTAACAAGGTATTCTTGAAGTCAACCGTGCGACCTTTGGCATCAGTTAAACGACCATCATCTAACAGTTGCAACAAGGTATTGAAGACATCGGGGTGAGCTTTTTCGATTTCATCAAACAACACCACCGAGTAAGGTCTGCGGCGTACTGCTTCTGTTAATTGACCGCCTTCATCGTAACCAACAAAACCTGGAGGCGAACCAATCAATTTAGAAACAGTGTGAGATTCCATGTATTCGGACATATCGACGCGAATCATCGCTTCTTCGGAACCGAATAAATAAGTAGCTAATGCTTTCGCTAATTCAGTCTTGCCAACTCCGGTAGGGCCTGAGAAAATTAAACTAGCGATCGGGCGATTAGCATTCTTCAACCCAACTCTGGCGCGACGAATGGCGCGAGAAACTGCCGTCACCGCTTCATTTTGACCGATCAACCGCTGATGCAATGTATCTTCTATATGTAACAGCAATTCCGATTGAGTTTCCGTCAATTTGCTAACCGGAACACCAGTCCAAGCTGCGACAATTTGGGCGATATCTTCTTCATCAACGATCGGCATTGCTTCGGGATGAATTGGCTGATTTTTCTGGTCAGCGATCGCTTTAATTTGCGCTTCTAACTCCAATTCGCGATCGCGCAATTCCCCAGCTTTCACAAAATCTTGCAATCTGACAAACCCTTCTTTCTCTTTGGTAATTTGAGACAATTGTTGCTTCAATTCCTTAGTTCCAGAAGATTGACTATTTCTCAATCTAACGCGAGAACCAGCTTCATCAATCAAGTCAATTGCTTTATCGGGGAGGAAGCGATCGGAAATATAGCGATCGGAAAATTTAGCAGCAGAAACCAAAGCTTCATCCGAGATTTTTACCTTATGGTGTTGTTCATAAGCAGAACGCAAACCGTATAAAATCTCGATCGTTTCTTCCACAGAAGGTTCGCCGATCATAATTGGTTGGAAACGACGTTCTAGAGCAGCATCTCTTTCAATATGCTTACGATATTCATCCAAAGTTGTCATTCCCATACATTGCAATTCACCTCTCGCCAATGCAGGTTTTAATAAGTTAGCAGCATCCATACCGCCTTCCACACTACCCGCACCTACTAAAGTGTGAACTTCGTCAATTACCAAAATGATATTTCCAGCTTGACGAACTTCACCAAGAATTGCTTTGACTCGTTCTTCAAAGTCACCGCGAAAACGAGTTCCCGCAACTAACGAACCCATATCCAAACTATAAACCTGCTTGTCTTGCAGCATTTCCGGGATATCTTCGTTAACGATGCGTTGTGCTAAACCTTCTGCGATCGCAGTTTTACCAACTCCCGGTTCACCAATCAAAACTGGATTATTCTTAGTCCGACGACCTAAAATTTGCACCGCCCGTTCAATTTCCTTTTGACGACCCACAACCGGATCTAACTTACCTTCTGCGGCTAACTTAGTAAGATTAGTTCCAAATTCATCCAAAGATGCAGTCTTCGTTTTACCACGAGAAAATCCTTGCTGTCTACCACCAGGAGCAACGGTAGCTACATCTCCCAGCATCTTGATAATCTCGCTGCGAAGCATGGCAGTGTCAACACCCAAATTTTCCAACACCTTAACTGCAACACCAGTTTCTTCCTGAATAATTGCTAGCAGTAAGTGTTCTGGGCCAATGTAATTATGTTGTAATTGACGAGCTTCTTGATAAGCTTGCTCAAAAACTCGTTTAACCTTGGGGGTGAAGGGAATTTCTGCCGGGACGAAACGAGTACCCCGACCTAGAATTCTCTCTACTTCTTTACGGGCTTTTTCCAAAGTAACGCCATTGTCTTTCAGGACTATAGCCGCTACTCCTTTTCCTTCTCCAATCAACCCCAGGAGAATTTGCTCGGTTCCCACGAGGTTGTGTCCCAGGCGACGCGCTTCTTCCTGAGCTAGCATTACTGCTTTAACTGCTTTGTCTGTAAAGTACTCAAACATAGTGGGCATTTCCTCGCCGAGCGTTCAATAATGTGGATGAATTCTCATCCTCTGTGAACTTTTGTGTACTGACCTAAGATTAGCTCTCTAAGGTGAGGAATAGCAGTCGTGAGAACCGTATTCGATCGGGGTAGTTGCCGCAAGGGGAAGACAAGATAGACTAAATAGAGGAAAAAGGCAGCAAACTTAATTTTAATTTTGTTATGAGCTACCACAAAATCATTACCATTGAACCAGGCAAGCGTGGTGGAAAACCCTGCATTAGACAAATGCGAATTACAGTTTATGATGTTTTAGGTTGGTTAGCAGCTGGGATGTCTCATGCAGAAATTTTAGATGATTTTCCTGAGTTGACTGAAGAAGATATCAGAGCGTGTTTGGAATTTGCTGCTGACAGAGAACGTCGTCTAATCGCTGTGGTAGGTAACAATTGAAACTGCTGTTTGATCAAAACTTGAGCCGGAAATTGGTAACTCGGCTTGCAGATATTTTCCCTAACTCCAGTCATGTTCAGTTTCATAATTTAACCCAGGCAGAGGATATGGAAATTTGGGAATTTGCCAAAGCTCAAGATTTTTGTATTGTGACGCAAGATGTTGATTTTGCCGATCGCAGTCGTCTTTATGGTTCACCCCCGAAAGTGATTTGGTTACGCTGTGGTAATGCACCAACAAGTAGTATTGAAGCAATTTTTCGGTCTGGAATTGAGATAATTCAAGAGTTTATGAATAATGCTTCATTAGATTGTCTCGAACTTTATTGAGTACTGCGATCGCTAATCGGTAATTCTAATATCTGTTTTTGCAATAAAAAATCAAGGTAGTTTTCTAGTTGCAGCAACCTTGTTTTAGATAGCTGACGTAGTTTCGCTAAAATTATTTGTTCCTGCTGCAATTGATGGACTGGAATAATTTGTGAAGCTGCTACCTCAATTGTCACATTAGGAACATCAAAACCTTCCAAACTATACCCATCTTCTTCCCCTTCGGGCATAGAATAATGTTCCACAATTGTTCCTATATCTCCCCGTTTCAGATTATATTCCGGTAAATCCTCAGCTAAAGCAACTTGAGAAAATAGAGGATACTTTACTTTCATAATTACTATCTCTTCTCCAAATACATCAATCCCCATTCGTGCATAGCATCAAGAATTGGCTTTAAAGTTTCCCCTAATTCTGTCAACGAATACTCAACTTTTGGCGGAACTTGCAGATAAACATTACGATTAATAATCCCATCTTGCTCTAACTCTCTTAACTGCTGCGTTAACATTTTTTGTGTAATTCCATGCAAAGCACGGTGTAATTCTCCGAACCTTTTTATACCAACAAAAAGTTCTCGTAAAATCAAGACTTTCCAACGTCCACCTATCACTTTTAAGGTGATTTCTACCGAACAAGTCAATCTTTCTGAAGTATCAAAAATTTCCATAGTAACTTTTTGGGAACTATCTTACTTTAAAGTGCATACTTTTCATTTTAGCGTTATAGGTTCTAAAGTAGATATAGGAATAAAACGCAGTAAGTAACAGGAAATTACTATGATTACCATCCGCCCAGCAGAGGAAAGAGGACACGCAAATCACGGCTGGCTTGATAGTTATCACTCTTTTTCTTTCGCTTCTTACTATGACCCAAATTTCCTGGGATTTCGTCATTTACGAGTGATAAATCAAGACCGAGTTGCACCTGGAATGGGTTTTGGTACACATCCTCACAAGGATATGGAAATTGTTTCTTATGTGGTTGAAGGTGCATTAGAACACAAAGATACACTGGGTACTAGTTCGGTAATTCGTCCGGGTGAAGTGCAAAGAATGAGTGCGGGAACTGGAATTGCTC
>JBAVZX010001047.1:0-2308 GCA_049589015.1 Phormidium sp.
GGGACTTTCGATGTTGATGCTTCAGTTAAGAAAGTTATCCCGATTACTCCAATTATCGATCCTTTCATAGAGCAAGATCAAGCTGAATTCAAAACCTTTGATGTGGTTTTGGAAGAAGTACCAGCCAATAAAAAGATTGCCATTCTTAAAGTGGTGCGAGAATTGACTGGTGTCGGTTTGAAGGAAGCGAAAGATTTGGTTGAGTCAGTACCGCAAGTGCTGAAAAGTGCGATCGATCTCGACATTGCTGAAGACATCAAACATCAGTTAGAAGCAGTCGGCGCAAAAGTTTCCCTCAAATAACACTAAATATGATTGCTGAAAATGCAAAATACCAAACTCTCGGTGAGATAGAAAATCTAATCCACACCTTTGAGGACTGTACATTATCCAGAAGTGAGTGGACACATCCAGCACATTTAACTGTTGCTTTGTGGTATCTCACTCATTATTCGGAAACAGAAGGAACAAATTGCATCCGTAACCATATCCAGCGATACAACTTAGTCAAGGGAATTAAAACTACCAAAGATAGCGGCTATCACGAAACCATAACTTTATTTTGGATTCGTATAATTAGCGAATATCTAGCAAGTAAACCTAACGAAGAAATTTTAGATTTAGCTAATGGAATCATCGAAAATTATGAAAACAAAAACCTAGCATTTGAATATTACAGCCATGATTTACTCATGTCTTGGTCAGCCCGAACAAACTGGGTAGAACCAGATTTGAAACAGTTTAGTCATTAGTTATTAGTAAAAAGAACCAGACAAATAACAAATGACAAATAACAAAAATAGCAGTTATCGCCGCGCCCCAACAGAGAGAGCTTACACACAGCTACCTTGTAAGTAGCTCTATCCTACCAAGATAGATAGGTTCCTACATTGGATAGTAGGATGCAAGCCTGAGCCTTTAATAGCAGGCAAATTTAGCTCCCTTAACTTGCGCGGCTTATTATTAAAATTATGCCGTGCGTGCGATATCTGCTCCTGAAAATTTGGGATTTTAGATGATAAAAACTCATTGCAAAAATGAATCAGATCCCCCCTAACCCCCCTTAACAAGGGGGGAACCAGAGAAGGAATTAAGTTAATTCAAAAGAGAGGGAACCAAATTAATTCAAAGTCCCCTTAACAAGAGGGGAACCAAATTGATTCAAAGTCCCCCTTTTTAAGGGGGATTTAGGGGGATCTAAATCTAAAATCACAAACTTTGATAAAAACTATTCAGGAGGTAGGGATGAACACCGCAGAACTTGACTTGCGTTTAGAAATGCTAAACAGCTTACTGACTACCCCCCACCGTAAGCTGGAACAAGTATCAGAAATTCACCAATTAATTGTAGAACTTGACCCGATTTTTTATGGACATTTAGCAATTTGGTATCAGCAAAACGGTGATGTGCGCGACCATAAAGAAGTGTTCGTGGGTAATTTGTTAACTAGTAATTTGACAGAACATCGAGATGCAGGTTTTGTCATGTTACAACAATTTCCGCCTTTTGAAGTATCACGAATTATCGACTTCATGAAGCAGCATCGCGGAAAAGTTCCCCGTTCTGCACGCACAGCTGTGACTCGTTATTTGAGAGAACGGGAAAAAAGCGCACAATTTTTTGACCGTGCAGCATTGCGGGGAAGAAAGGCGATGAAGCATTTGTATGCGACATTGCACATTAAGCCAAATCAACGTGCTGATGCGGTGTTATTTAAAGATGCGCCGCCAACAGATAGCCTTGCTTTTATTTTGAAGCAATTGGCAAAATCTGCAACTCCGGCAGAACAAGCGGCTTTGATTGTTGAGCATAATATACCTTTCACCGTTGCTATCGGTGCAGTCAAACAACTAACACCAACAGTCCTAGTTGCACTGATAAATTCCATGTCGCCCCAAGAGGTAATTAATAACCTCAAATCTCTCCAAGAACGAGGTGCAATGAATCACCCAGAAGTCAAAGCACTCATCGATAAAAAACTGGAAGAAGCGACAAACTCTAACCGAATTTCTGCTTACAAAGCCCGTGTTGCTGCCGATGTTAGCAAACTGGATGCTGAAACAACTGCCAAGTTGGAAAGAGTCACCGACGAACAGGTGAAAAAGCGCGGCAAAATAGCCAAATCAACCGCTTTATTAGTAGATAAATCAGGCTCAATGACCAATGCTATAGAAGTTGGTAAGCGACTCGCTGCATTAATTTCTGGTATTTCTGACGCTGATTTATTCGTCTATGCTTTTGACACAATGCCTTATCCAGTGACAGCAAACGGTAAAGAATTGAGTGACTGGGAACGTGCTTTTAAGC
>JBAVZX010001048.1:0-4409 GCA_049589015.1 Phormidium sp.
AAACCTTAAGGCAAACTTCTGCTTTGGTGGAAGAAAGAACGGCTCAGTTAGAGTGGAGTTTATCTGTTCAGGCTAAGCTGTATGAAAAGACTCGCCAACAAATTGACCAGTTACGTCGTTTAAATACGCTCAAAGATGAGTTTCTCAGTACGATAAGTGACCAAATGCGAAACCCTTTGGCAAGCATGAGAATGGCAATTTGTATGTTACGTCAACCACAGTTACCTGTAGAACGTCAGGTAAGGTATCTGGATATTTTGGAACAGCAGTGTAATTTAGAGATTAATTTGATTAATGATTTGCTGACTTTGCAAGACTTGGAGTCTCAAAAATCTCGGCTGCAACCACAAAAAGTTGATATTAGGGAGATGATTAAAACCTTAGAGCAGTCTTTTACTGAGAAGTGGTCGGTGAAGGGATTAAATATGGAGGTGCTTTTACCAAAGCGATCGCTAGTGTTAGATACTGATGCTGATAGCGTGAACCGTATTCTCCAAGAATTACTCACAAATGCAGGTAAGTACTCGGAACCAGATACAAAAGTTGTTTTGCGTGCTACTTACGAAGTGAGTCAAAAAGTGCCGCAAATTATTTTATCACTCTCGAATATTGGTTCTAGTATTTCACCAGCGGAACAGGACTATATTTTCGAGAAGTTCCGTCGGGGTGAGGGGGTGATGCAAAAAGGAATTCAAGGTACTGGTTTAGGATTGGCTTTAGTCAAATGTTGGGTACAACATTTGAATGGGGTAATTACTGTTTCTAGCTCTCCGATCAGCGATAGTCAGTCATGGTTAACTTGCTTTACCTTGACTTTACCGCAAATGCAGGGATGATGGACAGATTTTGCTTTAATTATGCTACTTTTGTATTATTTGAAATATCTACGGTGCATAACTTAATCTGGGAATTGGTGATTGGTGAGCTTAATGATCAAAACCGGAGTAGGCTCAATCTCAAGCTGGTTGGCTTTGAGTGTTTTTTATACTCCCCTAGTCTTTAGTCTCCAATCTTTAGTTCCTCATACTAAATTATATGGCTATAACTGCTACGCAAAATACGCCAAAACTGTCCCGTTGGCAAAGACCAAAATATTCTCCTCTGTCTCGTCAGATCGATATTTTTACCGCTGCGACAACTTTTATATTTTATTTGTGGTGGGATGCTACTTTTCCTAATAATTCTCCTTTACACAAAAAACGTCGGGCTGAGTGGTTAAAGGAAACTTTAGTAGATTTAGGGCCAACTTTTATTAAAATTGGGCAGGCTTTATCTACCCGTGCAGATTTGTTACCTTTAGAGTATGTCCAAGCTTTATCCCAATTGCAAGATAAGGTTCCCCAAATTACCGCAGAAGAGGCTATTTCGGTAGTTGAATCGGAATTAGGTAAGTCTATTTATGTGTTATATCGTGATTTTGAACGTTGTCCGATCGCTGCTGCTAGTTTAGGACAAGTACATCGTGCTTGGTTACACACGGGAGAAGAGGTAGTTGTGAAAGTTCAACGTCCGGGATTAGAAAATTTATTTAAATTGGATTTTAAAATTCTCCGGCAATTAGTACATTTTTGTCAGCGCTATTTACCTTGGACAATTAAGTATGATTTAACAGCTATTTATAATGAGTTTTTCAATCTTTTATACCAAGAGATTGATTACATCCAAGAGGGGAAAAACGCTGATAGATTTCGGCAAAATTTTCAAGATAATCCTGATATTTGTGTGCCGAAAGTTTATTGGCAATACACCACAACCAAGGTGTTAACTCTAGAATATGCTCCAGGGATTAAAATCGATGATAAGAAAACTCTGGAAAGTTGTGGTTTAAATCTAAAAAAAATTAATCAAATCGGCATTTGTTCTTACTTGCAACAACTATTAATTGATGGTTTTTTCCAAGCCGATCCCCATCCAGGAAATATGGCTGTTACTTTGTCAGGAAGAATCATATTTTATGATTTTGGCATGATGGCAGAGGTGAAGTCTTTGGCAAAAGAGCAAATGCTAAAGACTTTTTTTGCTGTGTTAAGAAAGGACACGATCACAGTATTAGACAGTTTAATTAATATGGGATTAATTGAGCCTGTGGCTGATATGACTCCTGTGAAAAGGTTGATTACTTTTTTATTAGATAAGTTTACGGAAAAGCCGATAGATTTACAGGCTTTTGGGGAAATTCGCCAAGAATTGTATGTGATGTTTGAGCAACAACCTTTCCGATTACCTGCACAAATGACTTATATTTTAAAGTCATTAACTACTTTGGATGGAGTTGCGAGAACTCTTGATCCCCAGTATAGTTTAGTCGCGGCGGCGCAACCTTTTGTGAGAAGTATTACTTTATCTAGAGGACGAATTAATAGTGTTGGGGAATTAGCTAGACAAACGCGAGATTATATTAAATATAAGTTACAGCAACCGAGTAAAACGGAACTGGTGCTGCAACGCTGGGAGGAAAGAATTGCTAGTGGTGAGTTACAATTTCGCAGTAAGTCTGAGGCTAGCGATCGCATTCTCAAACGTATTCACCTAGCGATTAAAAGTCTGATTTATGCCTGTTTATCTGGGTTTACCTTGCTCAGTGGTGCTGTGTTACTCTTGGGACAGTATCGTGCTTTTGCGCCGATCGCTTTTGCTTTATCCGGGTTGTGTTTGTTGTTTTTGCTACGTTCTTTATTCAATCTAACACTCAAAGAAAAGCTGGATAAATTGGCGGAAAAATAAGTGTTGTTAATCTTTGGGGATAACAAAGATTAAAATTAGATTTACCCCTAAAATAGACAAAAGGCGATAAGAAATTCTTTCTCTTTCGCCTTTTCTATCTTCGTCTTTTTTGTCGATACCCCCAGGGGAATTCGAATCCCCGTCGCCTCCGTGAAAGGGAGGTGTCCTAGGCCTCTAGACGATGGGGGCGTATCCTTTGTGTGCCGCGCCTGTCGTTCACACCTTTATAATAATATCCACTATCCCCTAAGCTGTCAACCCCTGATTTGGTTTTTTTATGATCTTTTTTTTGAGGGGGATCTGCCTTTCAACTACGTTGCCAAACTTTAATGGTTTTATCTTGACTGGCGCTGACTAAGGTTTGTCCGTCGGGGGTGAAGGCGACGGCGTTTACGGGTAGGGTGTGACTGGTGAAGGTGCCCAGGAGTTTTCCTGTAGCAAGATGCCAGAGGCGGAGGGTGTTGTCTTCGCTACCTGTGGCGATGATTTCTCCGTTGGGGTGGAGGGCGATCGCATAAATGGCACCTGTATTTTCTTTAAGTGTGCGAATTAGTTTTCCAGTTTTCCACTGCCAAACTTTAATTGTGCCGTCGCGACTACTACTAATTAAAGTTTGATTATCCCGGCAAAAGATTACCCCGCTGACAATGTGAGAATGAGCAGTTAAAGTATGCAGTAATTTAGCATTGGGAGATTCTGATCCTGTTTCATCTTGCAAACACCAAATTTTAATTTTGCGATAACTCCCACTGGCGAGAAAAAGTCCATCCTGACTAAAGGAAATAGAATGGGGAACGCCATCACCCCAAGAAATAGTGCCTGATGCTTCTCGCTGGCGACGGTTCCATAAATGAATTTTTCTGTCATCTCCACCACTAGCAAGAATTTGTCCGTTAGCAGTAAAAGTTAAACAACGCACTACTCCATTATGCTGTTCCAAAATATCAATTAAATCTTCAGCCCCGGGATGCCAAATTTTTAAGGTGGTGTCTGTACCGCCACTAATTAAAGTCTGATCGTCAGGGCTAAAAGCCAAAGCGTTAATTTCATCTATTTCCCAAGTTTTTACCCAAGGGTATTCTGAAAGAGTGCTAACTAATTGTCCAGTTGTGAGATCCCAAAGGCGAATTTCTCCGCGACTCCCACTAGCTAAAATTTGCCCTGCTAAATTAATTGCTAAACTATTAATTCCGTTATTATGTCCTGTCAGGGTGTAGGCAGATTTCCAACCTGCAACTTCTTGATTTAAGGAATTAGCAGATGGCAAGTTTTGCAGATTTTCTGAGATGAGAATTTGTGCTTTGGCGGCGATGTTCCCTTGCTGAAAAGATGCGAAATAACAACCTATTCCTCCACTATAAAGTAGGTCAGTTAATTTCAGGTAGGTTTTTGGCCCAGTAAATGTAATTTGGTTACTGGGAAGAAAACCCGTGAAAATAGCTGGAATTTTTGCTGCGGTGTTAGTGTCAGGAAATCCCAGTAAACAGATAAATAATAAAACTTGATGATTTTTTAGGTCGTTTGTGGTGACACACCAGCGAACTTTATCTTTTTTGAGGCTAGTAAAACTTTGGCGATCGCAAACATGAACTTGAATTTTTACTCTGGGAATCTCAGTTAAGTTATAAGTAAACTTACTTTCGTTACCCAAGTTTCCTTCTGCATCTAATTCTATATTGCTCAGG
>JBAVZX010001049.1:0-3599 GCA_049589015.1 Phormidium sp.
GACCACAGGTTTAGAAATATAGCCATCGGCACCGCTTTGTTTGAGGAAGTTTTCCCGATCGCCCTCCATCGCATGAGCCGTCACCAAGATCACAGGCAAATTGGCGGTTTGAGGATCAGCCTTCAACATTTGGGTAATTTTAATCCCATCCACAGATTTACCCTGGTAACTACTGTGTTGTAGAGAAACATCCATCAAAATTAAGTCAGCCTGACCAGACTGGGCAATTTGCATTACTTCTTCTACATCTTCAGTCCCCTTAACTTCTAAACCAGCCCGCTTAGTAAGAATCTTCGAGAAAACGCGAAGGTTAATTGGATCGTCTTCAACTATTAGAACAGTTTTCATTTTAGTTTCCTTTTCCCTAAATTCAGAATAAGACAGTATTGGCTATGCCGATTGATACTACTGTAAAAATTGCTGGTTTCGTGCCCATAGATTATTTTTTCGTCATCATTAAGGAACATTGACTCATGGCAAAACAGTTAAACATACTCTCTTCAGGACAGATTATCACTACGGCTCTGCATACAGAGATGCAAAGGTCTTATCTTGAATATGCCATGAGTGTGATTGTCGGGCGAGCGCTACCAGATGTGCGAGATGGGTTGAAACCCGTACATCGTCGCATCTTGTATGCGATGCACGAATTAGGGTTAACACCAGATCGACCTTACCGGAAGTGTGCCCGTGTGGTTGGAGACGTTTTAGGTAAATATCACCCTCACGGCGATCAAGCAGTTTATGATGCTTTGGTGCGAATGGTTCAAGATTTTTCCTGTCGTTATCCCTTGTTGGCAGGTCATGGCAATTTTGGTTCGGTAGATAATGACCCTCCAGCGGCGATGCGTTACACAGAAACACGCCTTGCATCGATTAGTCATGAGGCGATGTTGAGTGAAATTGGCGAAGCTACGGTTGATTTTATCCCTAATTTTGACAATTCCCAGCAAGAACCTGTAGTCTTACCTGCTCAATTACCCATTTTATTACTTAATGGCTGCGCTGGTATTGCTGTGGGGATGGCAACTAATGTCCCTCCGCATAATTTGGGTGAGTTGGTAGATGGGTTAATTGCCTTAATTGATGATGCTAATCTCTCTGATGATAAGTTGTTGGAGTTAATTCCGGGGCCTGATTTTCCCACTGGGGGGGAAATTGTCGGGAGTGAGGGAACGCGGGAGGCTTATTCTACTGGGAAGGGGACAATTACGGTGCGGGGAATTGCCAGTATTGAAGAGATTCAAATTGGCAGAGGTCGTCAGCGCCAAAGGGGAACGACGCGCAGTGCGATCGTTGTGACAGAGTTACCTTTTCAGGTGAATAAGGCAGGTTGGATTGAAAAAATTGCTGAGTTAGTTAATCAAGGTAAAATTGAGGGCATTGCGGATATTCGGGATGAAAGCGATCGCGAAGGAATGCGGGTTGTAATTGAACTCAAACGCGATGCTAGTCCACAAGAAGTTCTGGAACATTTATACAAACAAACGGCGCTTTCCAGTAATTTTGGGGCGATTTTGTTAGCTTTGGTGGAAGGACAACCTAGACAGTTAACATTGCGGCAAATTTTGCAGGAGTTTCTCAGTTTCCGGGAACAAACTCTGACTCGACAATATAGGTATGAATTAGAACAAACGGAAAGACGTTTGCATTTAGTTGAAGGTTTAATTGCTGCTTTAGAAAATTTAGATGCGATTATTGAAATTCTGCGAAATGCACCGGATGGTTCGACGGCAAAGGTTACTTTTCAAAGTCAGTTTAATTTTAGCGATCGCCAATCTGATGCTATTTTAGCTATGCCTTTGCGTCGGTTAACTGGATTAGAAAGACAGCAATTACAACAGGAATTAGCGGAACTTAGGGAACGGATTCACAATTTACAAAGATTGTTGAGCGATCGGCATGAATTACTCAAAGCTTTGAAAAAAGATTTGCGTTCTTTGAAAAAGAAATACACCGATCCTCGGCGCACTCGGATTCACAATACCAAAATTACTAGAAAAGAAACCAAGAAATCCCAGGAAAAGGAAAATAAAACTACTAGAGAACGCCGCCGAGAGCAACCGAAAACGGAAGTTGTAGAAGGACAACTTTCTCTGTTTAGTACCCTGACTTCTAGCACTCCTGAAACAGCAAATTTAGAAATTACTTACAAAGGTTATATCAGGAGATTGGGTAAAAATGGTAGTAAATCTAATTTGAAATCCTCTGATGATTTTGTGGTGAAAAGTTTCTCGACCACTAGTGAAGCAGATTTAGTAGTGGTAACTGGTAGTGGTAAAGCTTTCCCGGTGAAAGTTGGGGAAATTCCACCTACTTCTGGACAATCAAAAGGTACACCACTAGTTAGTTTGTTACCGCAAGTTAAGGAAATTCCCGAAACTTTGGCAGGATATTTTATCGCGCCGTCAGCGGAAGATTCGAGTAGTGTGGTTGTGGTGAGTCAACTAGGACGGATTAAGCGGTTAGTAAGTTCTGAATTTGCTAATTTAACTCGTCGAGGTTTAACAGTTTTAAAACTCAAGGATGACGATCAGTTATTGTATGCTTTGCCAACAAGCGATCGCGAAGAAATTGCTTTGGCGACCACTGGGGGACGCATTTTGCGCTTCTTACTCAACGAGCAACAATTACCTGTCATGAGTCGCGGTGCTGGAGGTTTACAAGCATTAAGATTAGGTCGTAATGAACAATTAATTGGTGCTATTAGTCTCAATCAAGATGATAATTTGTTGTTAGTAACTAAGTTAGGTTATGCCAAGCGATTACCAATTAGTGCGATTCGTTTAGCTAATTTAGGTGATATTGGTACTCAAGCTTTACAATATACTAGCAAATTAGATGCCTTAATTAGCATGATTGAAGTGATTCCAGAAACTAAAGTATTGCTGTTAACTGATACGCCCAGGATGATAAATTTACCTGTGGAACGGATCGCGTTTTGGGGTAAGGATGGGACTGGCGATCGCATTAACAAACTCAAAGACGAGGAAAAAGTTGTCAATTTAGTAATAGTTGCAAATTAATTACTAAGGGGTTGCAGAGTGGCACAAGTTGTTTTAGAAAATGTCTATAAAAGCTTTTCCGAACGCCAAGAAATTGTAAAAACGGAAGCAGAAAAGGGTGATAATTCTTTGTCACCTACTCCCGTTTTACGCCGGATTAATTTGGCGGTGGAAGATGGCGAATTTATGGTATTAGTCGGCCCTTCTGGTTGTGGTAAAAGTACATTACTGCGGTTAATTGCGGGATTAGAAGAATTAACTGGGGGGAATATTTGGGTGGGAGAACGTTTGGTGAATGATTTACCACCAAAAGAACGTGATATCGCAATGGTATTTCAAAATTACGCTCTCTATCCCCATTTGACTGTTTATGATAACATCGCTTTTGGTTTGCGCCGCATGAACCGTAGCACAGGCATCTTGCCTGTAAATCCAAAGGAGAAATTTTCCCAAATGAACCGTAGCACAGGCATTTTGCCTGTGAATCCAAAGGAGAAGTTTTCCCAATTTAAAGAAGATTTCTTAGTCGGAGTAACTAAGTCTTTTCCTAAAGGTTGGCGTTATCTTTCGCAACGGGAGAAAGTTGTGCAGAAG
>JBAVZX010001050.1:0-3799 GCA_049589015.1 Phormidium sp.
CCGAGAAAAAGAGGGGATTTTAGAGGGTTGTATTCAGTATATCGATCGCTTCGGCAACCTAATCACCAATATCCCCGGTAATCTAGTAATCAACAAAACTTGGAATGTAGAAATCGCCAATGTAAACATCGAAAGTAAAAAAACTTACAGCGACAGTTCAATAGGTAGCTTAATCGCTTTAGTTGGTAGTCATGGATGGGTAGAAATTGCCGTTAATAACGGTAATGCTCAGTCAAAGTTACAACTAAATTATGGAGATCCGGTTAAAGTGTTACTCAATTAATGAATTGTAGATACAATTAACTAAAGGTGTTCTCGGAAGATTAGCAGTTGGAAATATGACTCAAGTACTAGATGCGTCTGAACCTAAAGTATATCAAGGACAATTTGGGGAATTTACAATTACTCAGAGCGATCGCACAGGCGTAATCATCTACCGTGCCAGCTTAATCATAGCAGCATTAAGTTTTGCCGCTGCCACTTGGTTAGTTCTCACCCAAATTGATAACCCAATTACCCTTAATGCAGTCACTCTTTTGTATGCAACTTTTTGTATAGCATTGGGAATTAGCTTATCGACAATTCATATTTACATGGCAGCTTTGCATCGCATACTGCAAATTTTTTGGGGAATCGGAGTTGTAACTTCCATTGTATTAATCATTCAAAGCAAACAACCCCTAGCCTTGTATATTTATCAGCAACCGTTAACAATTTTAGGAGTCGGATTTCTCTTCGCCGCTTTAACAGGAATTTATTTCAAAGAAGCCTTTTGTTTCAACCGTTTTGAAACAAAAATTCTGACACCAATAGTACCATTGTTATTAGTCGGACATCTCCTTAACCTAATTCCCACAGAGATCGAACAAGTTTTATTAGCAATTTGGGCAGTTTTATTTGTCGTATTTGCTGGGCGAAAAATCTGGCAAGAAATCCCCCAAGATATCGGAGATAAAAGCGTTTTTTACTACTTGGAAAACCAACATAAAGCCAAAGCTTGAGTAAACTACACCCCAGAAACCCGGTTTCTTCAAAAAACCGGGTTTCTTTGTACCGTGCTGTACTTGCCACCAAGAAACATGGGATAATCAAATCAGAAGCTAGTAAACTCTTTTAAGTAGTGGAAGAACGGGTATATTGGTTAGCTTGGTCGCAAGTTTCCGGCGTTGGGCCAATTTTGCTCAAACGACTGCAAAAGCATTTTCTTTCCTTATCAGCAGCTTGGGAAGCCAGTCCAAATCAACTTAGAGAAGTGGAGGGATTGGGGAACAAAACAGTCCAAGCAGTGGTGGAAAAAAGAGCAAAAATTGACCCCGAAAAACTCCTCAAACAGCACTTAGAAAAAAACCCCAACTTTTGGACACCAGCTGATGCCGAATATCCCCGTTTATTGTTAGAAACACCTAACCCACCACCAGTCCTTTATTACCGAGGAAAACCCCAACTTTCCGAAAACCAAGGCATCACACCCACCATTGCCATAGTCGGCACTCGTTCCCTTTCCGAATATGGTAAACGTTGGACGAGAAAAATTAGTGCAGCCTTAACTAAACAAGGATTTACGATCGTTTCCGGCATGGCAGAAGGCATTGATACGGAAGCACATGATGCTTGTTTAGAAGTAGGTGGACGGACTTTAGCAGTGTTAGGAACTGGTGTAGATGTAGTTTATCCACCACGCAATCACAGCTTATACGAAAGAATATTAGAAAACGGTTTAGTCTTAAGCGAATATCCCGCCGAAACTCAACCCCATCGCACAAGTTTTCCTCCCCGAAATCGCATCATCGCAGGTTTAAGTCGAGCAGTAATAGTAATGGAAGCACCCACCAAATCTGGAGCCTTAATTACAGCGGATTTTGCTAAAGAAATTAAGCGAGATATTTATGTATTAACAGCCCGATTAGATGATTATAAATCTCATGGTTGCTTAAAATTATTAAACAAAGGAGCTACCGCCATTCCCATTGAATTCGATGAACTATTAACCATGTTAGGAGCAAAACCTGTAGCAGAAAAAGCAGATTTTTCATCCTTACCATTATTTAATCAACCTCAAATAAATCAACCGCAAATAGAAAATCAACTACCAATTCCTGATTTAGAACCAGACTTAAAACAGGTTTTTCAAATTCTAACTACAGAACCTTTATCCTTTGATTTAATTGTGCAACAAAGCGGGTCAGCAGCGAGCGTTGTTTCTAGCGCA
Source organism: Phormidium sp. (assembly GCA_049589015.1). Classification (GTDB taxonomy): domain Bacteria; phylum Cyanobacteriota; class Cyanobacteriia; order Cyanobacteriales; family Aerosakkonemataceae; genus Floridanema. The sequence continues at coordinate 2,210 of JBAVZX010001050.1, forward strand.
TTGTTGCAATTAGAATTAATGGAATTAGTAACTCAATTGCCCGGAATGAGATATCAAAAATGTTAGCCAGAAATTTTAGACCTTAGTTTCTTTAACTTGTATTTGAACAGAGAATCCCAGACTATTTAATAGACAGACTAAAGTATAAATTTCTTTGCCTGCAATTTCTGAAAGCATTTTATTAAGCTTTTCAGGATTTTGGGTAGCTGCTTCTGAAAGATTATTTGTTCTGATATTGGCATTAATTACATCTTGTATAACTGCTCTAATTAGTTGAGGATCGCTGTCTTCTGATTCTAAAGCTGCACTCAAGTAAGCAGCAGCTTCTTCAGGATTTTTTAGTGATTCGATTAGTGCATCTTGCCAACTATCACTTACTAAAATCTTCGCTTCGTTCATGGTAGTTTCTCCAGTATTCTTTTGCCTTAAGGATGTCCTGTTCTTGAGTACTTTTATCACCGCCACAAAGTAGAAGAATAATTGTTAAACCTACTTGCCCAAAATATACTCTGTAACCAGGGCCATAATCAATTTTAAGTTCGCACACTCCTTCTCCAACAGAGCGATAATTTCCTAAATTACCGAGGTTAACACGCTTTATCCTTTGATTAATTTTAGCTCGAACTTTGCGATCGCGCAGTGAATCAATCCACTCAGCAAAAGGGATTCTTCCATCTACTGTAATATAACGCTGAACATCTCTAGGTTGTGCTTCCATAAATTTATTTAAAATCCTAAAATTTTATGGAACTTGCCAAATTTTAATAGTTTTATCCTCACTACCGCTAACTAACAATTTACCATTAGGACTGAAAGCAACAGAATAAACTGGGGCGGTATGTCCCTGAAGATTAGCCAATTTCTCTCCCGTCGTCAAATTCCATAATCTGATAGTTTTGTCATCACTTCCACTAGCTAAAATTTTACCATTTGGGCCAAAAGCAACCGAATTAATATCAGCTGTATGTCCTCCAGTAAAATTGCGTAATTCACGTCCTGTATTCACATCCCACACCTTAATGCTTTTATCATCACTACCACTAGCTACTAGTTGACCATCAGGACTCAAAGCAATAGAATTAACATCACCAGAATGACCATTTAAACTGCGTAATTCCTTACCTGTTTGCCAATCCCAAACTTTCACAGTTTTATCCACACTACCGCTAACAAGAGTGCGATTATTGGGGCTAAAAGCAACAGAAAGTATTGGAGCAGAATGCCCGGTTAAAGTGCGAATTAGCTGTCCGGTTTTCCGATTCCAAATTTTGATAGTGGTGTCATAACTACTGCTAGCAATATGTTGGTTGTCGGGACTAACTGCGACAGAATTAACAAAACCTTTATGACCTTTTAAATTAAGTAACTCGTTCCCGGTTTCTAGATTCCAAACTCTAACAGTGTTATCCTTACTTCCACTAACTAAACTTTTTCCATCTGGACTAATAGTGACTGAATAAACCCAATCAGAATGACCTTTGACAGTGCGAATTTCTTTACCTCCATTGAGTTGCCACAATTTCACAGTTTTATCATCACTCCCGCTAGCAATTGTTTTGCCGTCGGGACTAATCGCTACAGTATTTACTT
>JBAVZX010001051.1:0-4795 GCA_049589015.1 Phormidium sp.
GAAGAAGGCAAAGTCTCGATTCGCAATATCCGGCGCGATGCTGTTGATTCGATTCGTAAGCAAGAAAAGAGTGGGGAATTATCTGAAGATCAAGCTAAAGATACCCAAGATAAACTTCAGAAATTGACTGACAAATATATTGCCAAAGTTGAAGAGTTACTAGCAGAGAAGGAGAAAGATATTACCACCGTCTAAAGCAACTTCTTAGCTACTAAGAATCTAGCTACTAATAATTGGAGTTAAGCTGGCTGAAACATCTGTTGGGCATCACCTGCACGGACAATATAAGCTAAGTGTAGTGGATAGCCCCAGGTGTTGTATATGGCATCTACACAACGCAGTGCTTTTTCCCGATTTCTGTAAGAACGGAGAACTTTTTCTTTGCCATTGGCGTAGCGAATACAAACTTCCCAAATCATCTTTTTATCCTCAAATTATAGGGTGTAGAGGGGAAAATTAAAGAAATTTTTCCTCTTTAACAAATAGTGAGTTTCCTAATGTTGAATTTGGAATTGTTTAGATGCTTCCTCTGCATCAAGGCGGGGGTTCTCCGTAATAAAAATGAATCAACTATCAACAGAGGGTTTTACGGAAACTTTATAGACTATAGTAAGTTCTTCACAGAAACTTTGCAATCCGTAGAACTCAGGAATTATATGCTATCTAAAATTACAGAGGGTTTCACCCTCCAATGAAACAATGTTGTGTAATTTATGTTCAGTTTTGTTAAACTCCGATTAAGAGAATGGCCTGGGGAGTTGGTCAAAATTCACGTCCTAGCTAATTGAGGAGCAAATTTTTGCGCTATGTTTGATTGCATTATTGTCGGTGCTGGCCCCGCAGGTGGAACAGCTGCATATCATTTAGCAAAGCGTGGTAGGTCTGTTTTAGTTCTGGAAAAGGAAAGCCTACCTCGTTACAAACCTTGTGGTGGTGCGGTGTCTCCGGTGGTCGCTGAATGGTTTGATTTTGATTTTGCTCCGGCAATTTCCTTGAGAGTAAGTACACTTTGCTACACATGGAAGATGGAAGATCCTGTGGAGGCAAAGATTGGGTCTTCAGAACCTATCTGGATGGTACGTAGGGATATTTTCGATCATTTTCTGATCCAAAAAGCACAAGAACAGGGCGCTGAATTACGTGACAATACTGAAGTAACGGGAATTGAATTTAAAAGCGATCGCTGGCAAGTAAACACTGCTAATGGCCCGGTGGAAGGTCGCTACTTGATCGCCGCCGATGGTGCTCAAGGGCCAATGGGGAAATGGTTGGGCTTTAAAGAACGAAAAAAGCGTTTAGCTGGGGCACTAGAAGTGGAAACAACTAACCCTGTAGAAGCTGAAGCGAAAATCCATTTTGAGTTCGGGATGGTGAAAAATGGCTATATTTGGAACTTCCCGAAAGCAAACGGTTATTCGATCGGTGGTAGCGCCTTCCAAGGCGGCGATCAACCCAATTTTAATAAGCTGTTGTCGGAATACAGCAAACTTTTCGGCGCGGATGTGAAAACTGCCAAACAATATGATCATCCTCTGGCTTTGTGGGATGGCAATCAAAAGTTGCACACCCAAAATGCGTTGTTAGCTGGGGAAGCTGCTTGTGTAGTCGATCCTTTTACTGCTGAAGGTATTCGTCCGGCAATGTTTACTGGGATGAAAGCGGCGGATGCGATCGATCAAGCTGTTGGCGGCGATATCAATGCTTTAGAAAATTACACCGAAGTTATCAACCAAGAATGGGGTAGTGATATGGTGTGGGCGCAACGTTTAGCAGGTGTATTCTACCGCGTCCCCAAAGTTGGTTACAAAATTGGTGTGAAACGTCCAGCAGCAACTCAAATTATGGCACAAATTCTCTGCGGAGAACAGCGTTATGGTGATGTTGCTGGTAAAGCGGTAAAACGTTTAAGTACTGGTTTAATTCCGGGAATGGGACGTTAAAAATTGAGGTAAATAGATCCCCGACTTCTCCAAGAAGTCGGGGATTTCCCTTGCAAAATATCTAAAATTAAGGTAGCGAATTTAATAATTTTCTTTGGTGGTTTATGGATGCGATCGCACTAACTATTCCCAATCTTGATGCTAAAGGCTTTGTCGAACTCTGCCAAGCAAATCAAAACTTGCGGCTAGAACTTACTGCTAGAGGAGAAATTATCATTATGCCCCCAACATATCCTTGGACAGGTAAACAAAATTTTGGCCTCGTTGCCCAACTAGGTGCCTGGATACAACGAACTGGACTGGGTATTGGTTTTGACTCCTCTACAGGTTTTACTTTACCCAATGGTGCGGTTCGTTCTCCTGATGTGAGTTGGGTGAGTAATGAAAGATGGGAAGCTTTAACAGAAACTCAGCAAAAAGAAGAGTTTTCGCCTTTGTCTCCTGACTTCGTAGTTGAGTTACGTTCTAGTAGTGATTCCCTGAAAAAACTGCGGGAAAAAATGCAGGAGTACATGGAAAATGGCGTGCGTTTGGGTTGGTTAATTGATGGGAAAACCAAGCAGGTAGAAATATATCGTCAAGGCAAAGATGTAGAGGTTTTAGTATCTCCGACGACGGTATCTGGTGAGGATGTTTTGCCTGGTTTTGTGTTGGATTTAACTCAAGTTTGGTGAGGGGTAATAATTCCGAAACTGCTAACCACAAACCTGTAAAAATTTGACTTTGCAAAATTCCCTTTGCATCGGGTGATAATTCTAAATATTCACCTTGTTCTAGATAAAACCAACTCAATTTGCGTTGGCGTAGCCTGCCGTAGGCATATCGAGAACTTGCCAAACAATATATTCTTTAACTCCATTGCGACGATAAGCTTGTTTTTTTGCATGAAGATGGAAAAGCAAAATTATATCAAGTTCAGCAATTTTTTGAATATCAAGAGGTAGAAGAATAATGGATTTTAATAACTATAACTTTAATGGATTTACGATTAACTTATACGTTGATAAACAAGGAGATTGGCTGGCTCATTTCCAAGAATTGCCTAATATTTCCGCTTTCGGTGATACTCCTCAACAAGCTTTAGAGGAATTGAAAGAAGCATGGGAATTGGTGAAAGAAGATTATCAAGAAAAGGGTAAAGAAATTCCCGTTGCACCTGCGCGTAAAAAATTATATTCTGCTTGATAGGGTGATCGAACCTGTGATTAGGCTATAATTAGCCTACCGAAAATAGAACCCTCGTTTCTCTAACAATATCTTTTGTTATAATAACCTTATACTGAAAATACAAAAATTATGATACCTATTAATTAATGCACGTTATTAGTCGGAGAAAGCTGCGAGAATACTGCAAAAAACAAGCTGAGGTTTTAGGAGAATTTTTCCAAGTCGATCCAAATTTGTTTTTGTCAAATTAGGTGTTAATAATAGAATAATATTAATTTCAACCGATTGGAAAAAATCGATGACACCCGAATCTTTAAATTTACCCCCAAAATTACGGGAAGAAGCTGAAAAATGTGCTGCTAGTCAAGGCGTGTCTCTAAATCAGTTTATTCTCTGGGCTGTAGCAGAGAAAGTTGGTATTTTAAGTCAGCATTTTGACGATCGGGCATTTCCTAATATTACTTATCATCGTGGTGCTAGTGGTTTGTCAGTACCGATCGTAAAAGGGACTGGTGTACGGGTACAAACGTTGGCGATCGCATCTCAAAAATGGGGATTATCTCCCCAAGAAATCGCTGCTGAGTACAATCTGAGTGAGGAACAGGTGAATATTGCTCTGGCTTTTTATGGGAAATATCGGCAAGAAATAGATGAAGCGATCGCATCTGAAGTAGCTTTGGAATTAACTTATAATGTCTAGTCCTCTGTTACATTTGGATGCTGATACATCGATTAAAGCTTTACATTTAGCTTTAATTAATCGGGGTCATAATGTTACCCGAACGCCAACAGAATGGATGCCCTTAGATGCAACTGATGAAACCCAGTTGTTAGGTTCTACTGCCCAAGGAAGGTGTATTTTTACTTTCAATATCCGTGTTTTTTTAGTTTTGGCGCAACGCTATCCTAAGCATAGTGGCATTGTTTTAGCTGCCCAGAATAGTTGGAATTTATCTGGGTTGATTGCTGCTTTAGATTGTATGCTTTTAGAGACAAAAGCTGCTGACTGGAATGGTCAAGTGCGTTGGCTTAATCAATGGAAAAGATAAGCGATCGCATTTCCAGCAAACACTACAAAAGAGTCATCTAATAAACTTCATCGTGGTCGCCCATTTTGATTAATAAAATTGCATCTTCTCCATCGGAATCTGTGACAAATTTAAACAGAATACGATAACTATAGTCAATGGAACAAGACCATACATTAGATAAATCCCCTTGAAGTTTATGAGTCCGCAAAGTAGGGTAAAAAGGATCTGAAGCTAGTGTTCGTAAAGTTTCCTCTATCAAAAGTCGCAGTTGTGGATTTCGACGGACTAAACTCTTAAAATTGCGGATTGATTTAGGAGTCCAAGTTATTTTTTTCACTTGTCTAATTCCGCCAAGAAATCATCCACTGTGCCAAATTTTACTTTTCCTTCCGCATACTCAGCTTCAACTTCAGCAATATCTTGCAATAGTTGTTTTCTTTTTTGTTCTTTGATGCGTTTTTGGATAATATCTATCAGAATCTCTTGGTCTTCTAAGGATAAAGCTTCTATAACGTCAATTGCTTGCTGAAAAGTTGAGGTTTTTACATTTGGTTCGGTCATGGTTTTTATAGTAAGTTAATATTATTATTCAATCTAATTTTAGAGGAAATTTTCTAAAGTTGTCAATGAATAGCATATTAATGCAGGATTCAGAAC
>JBAVZX010001052.1:0-2427 GCA_049589015.1 Phormidium sp.
GCATTAAGTGTTGTAGGGCATACCGGATCTAAAGCTTGGGGAGATTTGCCTTCTAGCCTGGTTGGAGCAATTCTGCTAGGTTATGGTGAGTCTGTGAACCAAGAATCCTCGTACTTATAGGGCGAGGAGTGTCAACAGAATAATTTACAACAAACTTTCTGGTGAAATTATTCCTTCTTGAGCCATTTTTTCAATCACTTGAAGTCCGCGGGGATCGCCAACTCGTAACAGAGAAGCTTTCGCGTCTTCTCTGACTCCCATATCGCGGTCATCTTCCATAACTTGAATCAGAGCATCGATCGCACCAGCATAAACTACATTTGATGGTAGTTCCCGACAAAGTTGCCCCAAAGACCAAGCGCAGTTACTCCGCACCGCCGCCACAGTGTCTTGAATTAAAGCTTCAATTAACGGGGGAATCGAGGCGACTACTGCTTCGTAGCCTAACTCAGCCATTTGCGCCAAAGAACTAGCTGCCCATAAACGTACAGCCGAAATATCGGTTCGTAAAGCATCAGTCAAGGGGGCGACCGAACGACGATCGCGACAGTTCCCCAACGCCCAAACAATGCCTTTCCGAACATAACCATTCCAGTCCCGGTTTAATTGGGTAATTAACGGTTCTACAGCATCAGAACTAGGGTTACGTCCCAAAGCATAAGCAGCACTTACCCGTACCAACGGACAAGTATCTGTTAGCAAGCGAATTAAATGGGGAATAGCCCGTCGATCTTCTAACTCACAAAAAGCTCTGGTTGCTAGCATTCTTTGTGGCGTTTCGGCTGCATTCAACAGCGCTAACATTGCCTCTGGATCGGGTTTAGCAACCTCTTCTTCTTCCAGCGGTTCTAGCTGATCTAAGGGACTTTGTAGATCAGCTTCTGGGTCAAGTAGGGTCAGGTCGTCATCATCATACATAACTGTCAATTACCTTATCAGACCTGATGCCATCAGTCTGTTACTCAGGTTAGCGATCGATAAATCTATCTGTTGTTGATTGTAGAGAGGCAAAACGAAGGAATCTTTCATTTTTCCCTACTATTGTAAATAAACACTAAGCAACGTAATTAAACCTACGACTACACGCAAACCTAAAATCATAACGTTTTTTTTTCAAGTTTTGCTCCTTATTTTAGTATATTGGACTACATTAAGACTAAATTGAATAGTAACTCTTAAACATCAGGAGCAGAATGTGACAGATCACCTAGAACAATATCGACGGTTAGCGCGTGCAATTAGATTCGTTCCCCCATTACCGGAATCCGACTTAACAGAAACCCAGGAAAATCATTCTACCTTGGCTTCTTCAGTATCGCATTTTCCGGCGACAAAGATATCATCGCCTGCGCCAGTTGCGGAAAATTTCGGCCCACCGCCCGATCCATCCGAACATATAGCCGCTTTGGTCAAGAAAGCGGTTTCTACGCATACCGTTTTACCAGTTGCTTATAGTATTCAGGAAAATATCGGCGATCGGATCAGTCGTTTAAGCGACCACACAGAGACTCAACCACAAAAACCTTTAATAATTCTGCCGAAAATTCCTGCACCCGATCCCAACTGGACTCCGAGCACGCCAGTTACTCATCAACAAACTGCTGAGGTCGAAGTAGCAGCAAATCATATACCAGAAACTTCAACTAATGGAAAATTGCCACTTGAGCAAGTAGCTTCAGCAGAGATAAAATTACAGGAAAATTCAATTCCTCCAGTATTAGAAATTCAACCTTCAGAGGAATTAGTAGTAATGCCTTTGAACAACGAAGATTCTGCTATAGAAACTCCTTCACAATTAGTAGAAGTTTGTACATTAGCGACAAAAGTTGCTCCAGGAGAAACATCAGAAACAGAACCAGCTTCCGAAATAGCTGTTGAGCCAGAAACATTTACCAAAGCACCTATTCAAGAACCTACTGCTCCTGAAGTAGGAGAAAATTTAAATGTTCAAGAAACAGTAACAGAACAGTTAAAAAATGTTGCTGATTTGCTCACAGAAGTATCCGAAAATGTGTCAACCCCTGAACCAACAACTAGTAAAAAATCATCAGCTAAAAAATGGCTAATTACAGAAGTTGTCTGTCCTAAATGTGGTTCTAACAAAGTTAAAGAAAAGGGATACACTAACAGTCAGCAAAAATACAGTTGCAAAAACTGCGGTAAACGCTGGCGGGTTGATTTAGAACCAAATGGAGGAAATGATTAAGTAGTCAACTCAAGTTGCTAGTTACTTAGAAATGGATACTTTGTTGCGCTGTCTTCGCTCTTATTACTTAGATCGAAGCGAAGACAATGCAACAATCTATCTAATTTTAATTTCAATTATCTTGACACTCTCCCGTTAAGCTACGCTTTACGGTGTGATTCTTGTTTCACAGAACGCTGCTTTTTAGTATTAGTATTGCTACTAGTACCAAAGAGTCTTAC
>JBAVZX010001053.1:0-3347 GCA_049589015.1 Phormidium sp.
CGCCAACACAGTCGCAATTCATCTCCCGTCAAACTGCGTTGTGACGGGAGTCTTCTTGCTCCATTAAGATAAATAAACTGAGAATATTGATAAAAAGATGGTGTGGGCAGAATGCTTACCTCACAAGAGTTACAGCTTTCTTACGGGGTGGGCATCCTCTTTGCCTTGACAACTCAAAACTTGACTAACTACCAATATGATCACCCTTGGTCAGTAATATAAATAACTGATGAGCGCAAAAGTAAATGTAGTGACCATGCGTGTATTCGTTCTGTTATTCAATGCTGGTACAGAGAATGAGGGAATTCACACCCTTCAGATTGGCGATCGCAATAAAGTGCTGATGTTCGAGTCAGAAGACGATGCTACCCGCTATGGCTTGATGCTGGAAGCCCAAGATTTTCCGTCAGCAACGGTAGAATCAATGGACGATCGGGAAATTAAGGCGTTTTGTGAAAGTGCTGATTATGACTGGGAACTCGTCCCAGACGGCGCTTTAACTCTACCTCCAGAAGGGAACGTCGAAGACACTGATTGGGAAATCGATGATGAATTTGATGTCGAATTTGAGGATGACTTCGATGATCAACTAAATTTAGCTGAGTCTGAAGCATCTGAAGCATCTGAAGCATCTGAAATGTCAGATGCAGAATTGGATAAGATCCGCCGTAGGCTGGAAGGGTTACTTTAATTTTGCGAGGCGCAATGAAACAATTAGAAGAACGTGGTCATCTTCTGACGGAACAGATTAACCCCAACAGTCAAAACTTAGATCAGTTAAGCTGTTTGGAATTGGTGGATCTGTTCAATCAAGAGGATCAGCAAACTATTGCCGCGATTGCTAAAGCACGTCTCCCCCTCGCCGAAGCGATCGCCGCCACAGCCAAGGCGTTACGCCAAGGCGGAAGGCTGTTTTATATCGGTGCAGGTACCAGTGGGCGCTTGGGCGTTTTAGATGCAGCAGAATGTCCACCGACCTTTTGTACACCGCCAGAGTTAGTGCAGGGAATTATTGCTGGTGGTGCAGGTGCTTTAGTGCGGAGTTCGGAAGATTTGGAGGATCGGGCGGAGGATGGTGCAGCTGCTGTTGCCCACCAAGAAATCAGCCAGTTAGACGTAGTGGTAGGAATTACCGCTGGCGGAACTACACCCTTTGTTCACGGCGCTTTACAAGCTGCCAAAAGTCGCGGCGCTACTACTATTTTTATAGCTTGCGTCCCCCCAGAGCAATTTAGCTGCGATGCGGATATTGACATCCGATTGTTAGTCGGGCCAGAAATTTTAGCAGGTTCCACGAGATTAAAAGCCGGAACAGTGACTAAAATGGCTTTAAACATTCTCTCCACTGGAGTAATGGTACAGTTGGGGAAAGTTTACGGTAATCGCATGGTTGATGTGGCAGTTACTAATAGTAAATTGCGCGATCGGGCTTGGCGAATTATTCAAGACCTTACCGATTTAAACAGAGATGCCGCTGCTAATTTACTAGAACGTAGTCACAAAAATGTGAAATTAGCCCTACTAATGCACTGGACAGGATTAGATCAAGAACAAGGTGAAAAACTTTTAATTGCCAATCAAGGAAATCTCAGACAAGCTGTCCAAAACTGTCAAAACCAATTTTGAAACTTGCCTTTTAAATTGTTATCAGTTAAGTTGAACGTTTTCTCAAGGAGCAAAAATTTTGGAAATGTTTACTGCATCGGAAACTCCTGTAATAGTATTGATTGTGTTCGTCGCTTTAGGAATATTAAGCTGGGGATTTTATCGTGCTAAACCCTTCGGTAAATTAGGGATTTTAGCCTGGTTACAATCAGTAGTGTTAATGGCTCCTTGGCTATTATTCTTTGGGTTGTTTGCGGCGGGAATTTACATTAACTTAGCCGCTATTTTGTTGATGCTGGTAGTTTCATCTGGGTTATATATTTTCTTGGGTAAACAACTCCGCACCGCTGGACAAGATGCCTTACTGCGAGAAAAAGCTGCGAAGATGACGCAATCTAACCAAGATTCGCTACACTCATCAGCAGAAAAGTCGCCCGCAGCAACTGAATCAGAAAATGGTAAAGCGCAGTCAGAATTATTGAGAATAAAAGAACCAATTCCTATTCCTGAGCAAGACCTGAAAGTAATTCAAGGAATTTTTGGCATTGATTCCTTTTTCGTCACAGAAACCATTCCCTATCAGGAAGGAGCAATTTTTAAGGGAAATTTGCGCGGCGAAGCCGAAACTACCCACAATCGATTATCCGCCGCTTTGGAGGAAAGAGTGGGCGATCGCTATCGGCTATTTATGATCGAAAACCCCGAAGGAAAACCCACAATTGTAGTTTTACCTAGCAGCAATGATCCGAAAGTTTCTACTCTAGGTCAAAAGCTTTTAGCAGTGGTTTTGCTACTAGCTACTATAGCTACCTGTTTAGAAACTGCTGGTTTCTTCTTAGGGTTTGATTTTTCCAACAATTTAAGCCGAATTAATGAAGTTTTACCCATAGCTGCCGGAATTTTAGTAATTTTAGCAGGCCATGAAATCGGTCACTGGGTAATGGCTAAACGCCATAATGTTCGCTTAAGTTTACCTTATTTTATTCCCGCTTGGCAACTTGGTTCTTTCGGCGCAATTACTCGCTTTGAATCACTTTTACCCAACCGCAAAGCAATGTTTGATATTGCTTTAGCAGGGCCAGCCGTCGGGGGATTAGTTTCTTTGTTAATGTTAATTATTGGCTTAACTCTTTCCCATGAAGGGAGTTTTTTCCAAGTTCCATCTGAGTTTTTCCAAGGTTCAATTTTAGTCGGAACTTTAGCCAAAGTTGTTTTAGGTTCAGCTTTACAAAAACCTTTAGTTGATGTGCATCCTCTGGCAGTAATTGGTTGGTTAGGTTTAGTAATTACAGCCCTCAATGTCATGCCAGCGGGACAATTAGATGGTGGTCGAATAGTTCACGCAATTTATGGACGGAAAATTGCTTCTAGAGCCACATTAGCAACTTTTATCTTTTTAGCGATCGCCGCTTTTGCTAACCCCATCGCCATCTACTGGGCGATCATTATTTTATTCCTGCAAAGAGATTTAGAACGCCCCAGCTTAAACGAAATTAGCGAACCAGATGATGCCAGAGCCGCATTAGGTTTGTTAGCCTTGTTTTTGATGATTACCACCCTAATTCCCCTGACTCCCGGACTAGCGGGAAGGTTGGGAATTGGCGGCGCAAATAATATATTTTAGATGAGCGATCGTTAACAATCAAAAACAATCCAAAATCTAAAATCTAAACTCTAAAATCGTGTGACGGTCATGGCAACAACACCGCCTATTGCAATTCTTCTCGACCTCAGTTCCATCA
>JBAVZX010001054.1:0-6211 GCA_049589015.1 Phormidium sp.
ACTAATGCTGATGAAATATTGCAGGATATGTTGGCTAGGCATCCAGAGCTTCGCCAAGAATACGCAGATAATTTCAAACTGAAAAATGATCCAAGAATTACCTGGATTGGTAAGCTTTTGCGGGTAACAAGTTTGGATGAATTTCCGCAATTCTTGAACGTTTTAAAAGGGGAAATGAGCGTCGTAGGGCCAAGACCACTAGTACCTGATGAACTGTTTATGTATGGGAGATATATCGACAAGGTATTGACAATCAAACCAGGAATTACAGGTATTTGGCAAGTGTCGGGACGTAATGATATCCCTTACGAACGACGAGTCAAAATTGATGTTTACTATGTCAATAACCGCAATATTCTCTTGGATTTTTGGGTGGTTTTCAAGACAATAGGTGTAGTGTTGTTTCCCAAAAATAACGGGGCTTACTGAAAACTTTAGGGCGGGGAAAAAGTTAAAGATCGGGATCTTTTCTTTTTTCCCTTACCCTTTTTCGTTTCATCAATGATTATCGGGGCTAGGGTGAAACCTAAGTAACTATTATTCCCGATCTCTATGTAAAAATGCTGAGATTTAGTGGTTAAGCCGAGAAAAATTCTAAAATTTGCAAAAATTTTGCAAATTTTACATATTTATTTGTTAATTTGGCCAGAGAGTTTGGGTTAACTTAGTGAAGGAGTAAAACACCTTGCGAGAAAGATAAAGGAAATTTATAAGATGACTAACAGAAAGCGGGCGCTACTCACTGGTATTACTGGTCAAGATGGTTCTTATTTAAGTGAATTCTTACTGGAACAAGGTTATGAAGTTCACGGGGTCATTCGCCGGACTTCTACCTTTAATACCGATCGGATCGATCATATCTACGTAGATCCCCACAACGACTCAGCGCGTTTATTTCTGCACTACGGTGACTTGACTGATGGCGTGACGCTGCGCCGCATTTTGGAAGAGGTCCAGCCAGTAGAAATTTTTAACTTAGGGGCACAATCTCATGTGCGCGTCAGCTTTGACTCTCCTGAGTATACAGTTGACAGCGTAGCAATGGGAACCTTGCGCCTGTTAGAAGCAATTCGCGACTACCAACATCGTACCGGAATTGAAGTTCGCTTTTATCAAGCAGGTTCTTCGGAGATGTTCGGGAAAGTCCAAGAGATTCCCCAAAAAGAAACTACACCTTTTTATCCCAGAAGCCCTTATGCTTGCGCTAAAGTTTATGGTCACTGGCAAACGGTGAATTATCGCGAGTCTTACGGTTTGTTTGCTTGTAATGGGATTTTGTTTAATCACGAAAGTCCCCGTCGTGGCGAAACCTTTGTGACACGCAAAATTACCCGGGCGATCGCTCGCATTGTCGCCGGAAAACAGAAGAAAATCTTCTTAGGTAATCTCGATTCTAAACGGGACTGGGGCTATGCTAAGGATTATGTCAGAGCTATGTGGTTGATGCTGCAAAAAGACTACCCAGATGATTATGTAATTGCTACTGGAGAAACTCACTCAATCAAAGAGTTTTTAACTTTAGCTTTTGGCTATGTCAATTTAGATTGGCAAAATTATGTAGAGTTTGATGAACGTTATCTACGTCCTGCGGAAGTAGATATCCTGATTGGTGATCCTACTAAAGCTAAACAAAAATTAGGTTGGGAACCTTCCGTAACTTTCCCAGAATTAGTAGAGTTAATGGTAGAAGCAGACCTGCAAGCTTTAGGTTTGGAATTACCAAATGGTCATACACACCATGCAGCACCAGATATTGCTACCATTCGCCAAGATGCAGCTGCTTTGATTGAGTAAGTGATTTCAGCCCCGACAGCAGAGGGTCAACATTATGACAGGATTAGATTTGAAAGATCAACGAATTTTAGTCACTGGCGGGGCAGGCTTTTTAGGCCGCCAAGTAGTGCAAAAATTGTGTACATCTGGTGCAGATCTGCAAAAGATTACAGTTCCAAGATCTCGTGAGTACGATTTGCGATCGCTAGAAGCTTGTCAAAGAGCAGTTGATCAACAAGATATCGTTATTCACCTAGCAGCGCACGTCGGCGGAATTGGTTTAAATCTGATTAAACCAGCTGAATTGTTTTACGACAACTTAATGATGGGTGTTCAGTTAATTCATGCTGCCTATCAAGCAGGTGTCGAAAAATTTGTCTGTGTTGGCACAATTTGTGCTTACCCTAAATTCACCCCAGTACCATTCAAAGAAGATGACCTTTGGAATGGTTATCCTGAAGAAACTAATGCACCTTATGGTATTGCTAAAAAAGCTTTATTAGTGCAACTTCAGTCTTATCGCCAACAATATGGTTTTAACGGCATCTACTTATTACCAGTGAATTTGTATGGCCCGGAAGATAATTTTGATCCGGTAAGTTCTCACGTAATTCCAGCTTTAATTCGTAAGGTTTACGAAGCCCAACAACGGGGAGATAAAGAATTACCTGTTTGGGGCGATGGTAGTCCTAGCCGAGAATTTCTCTATTCCGAAGATGCGGCACAAGGTATTGTTATGGGAACTCAATTCTATAACGAATCTGACCCCGTAAACTTGGGAACTGGTTATGAAATTACCATTCGTGATTTAGTAGAATTAATCTGCGAATTAATGGGTTTTGAAGGCGAAATTGTCTGGCAAACTGATAAACCAAATGGTCAACCGCGCCGTTGTTTAGATGTGGAACGGGCACAGAAATCTTTTGGTTTTTCAGCCCAAATAGATTTCCGCGAAGGTTTGAAAAAAACGATCGATTGGTATCGAGAACACGCTGAATAATTTTAGGTGAATTTGAAAAGAGCGATCGCATTTTTTCGAGAGAGTGCGATCGCTCTTTTGTACGTTGTTGCGCTTCAGCGCTAAAGCATTTTTAGGCGATCGCTCTTGCAATTTTTACTTCTTTATCATATTATGTATATGTGGGTAAATATGCGCTCATATATACTGAGATTTTCAAACAAAAAGTTTTGTTCCCACGCATAAATTGGCGATGTGTTAGGACTCTGGAAGGTCATTCGGGCTCAGTTGTTTCTGTCGCCTTTAGCCCGAATGGACAGGTTTTAGCCAGCAGTAGTAGCGTTAAAAGCTAATTCTTCCTGTTTTATTCCCCAAAAGAATAGGTAAAGCTATTGACTAGGTTGATTTTTTTATGATATTCTAACTTTGACTAGGAAGAATTATCGTAAAATATTTATTTAGCACATATTTCTATTATTTAAATTGTACAGAAAAAAGGTAAGAAAGTAAAGGGCGATCGCACCTTCCACCACAAAAAAGTGCGATCGCGTAGCGTGCCGTAGGCATCTCGCAACAACTCATTCACCTGAATCTAAAACTCAAAAAACTAACAATTTTAAGGATACAAACCTCGATCGGCTAAAGCTTGAGCCACACGACCCACACCCAAAGTATAAGCCGCAACTCGCAAAGGAACTTGCCGTTCTTTGGACTCTTGAATAACTCGATGGTAAGCATGAACCATCAAATTTTCCATTTCTTTATTCACCCTTTCTTCATCCCAAAAAACGTAAGACAGACCTTGCACCCATTCCAAATAACTAACTACCACACCGCCAGCATTAGCTAAAATATCTGGTAGCACAGTTACACCACGATTTTCTAAAGCTCTATCTGCAACTAAAGTAACAGGACCATTAGCAGCTTCCACCACAATTTGTGCTTGCACTTCATGAACATTATCTTCAGTAATTTGATTTTCCAAAGCCGCTGGAATTAAAACATCACAAGGTAACGCTAATAACTCAGCATTAGTAACCGCTTTTGCACCCGGAAAACCAATTACACTGCGATGATTTTGCAGAGAATAAGCTTTTAAAGCCGGAATATCCAAACCTTCAGGATCAAAAACTCCCCCAGTAGCATCAGAAACAGCAATTACTTTCGCACCCGCTTCATGCAGCAACACCGCTGCCGCACCGCCAACATTACCAAAACCCTGAATAACTACCTTTGCACCCGCCAAGGTTTTCCCCCGTTCCGCCATTGCTTCCCGGACAATAATCATTACACCCCGTCCGGTTGCCATTTCCCGACCTCTAGAACCACCAATGGAAATAGGTTTACCTGTGACTACTCCAGGTACAGCGTGACCGACATTCATTGAGTAAGTGTCCATCATCCACGCCATTTCCCGTGCAGATGTACCCACATCAGGTGCAGGAATGTCAATAGCAGGGCCAATATCTTTAATTAACTCGCTAGTATAACGCCGAGTAATCCTTTCTAATTCCCCAACGCTATAACGTGCCGGGTCGAGGGCAATTCCACCTTTGGCACCACCGTAAGGAATACCGACTAAAGCACACTTCCAAGTCATCAGCATCGCCAAAGCTGATACTTCCCGCAATGTCACATCTGGATGGTAACGAGTGCCGCCTTTGTATGGCCCTAAAACATCGCAGTGTTGCACCCGATGTCCGGCTAAGACTTCCACTTGACCATTATCCAACTTTACAGGGATGGAAACCGTGACCACTTTGCGGGGGTGGCTCAACACTTCCAGCAAACCTTGATCTAAATGTAACTCTTTTGCAGCTTGTTCTAAGTAACTGCAAGCTTGATCAAAGGGGCAGATATGACCATGAGAAGCCATTTCTAAAGGTCGTAATGATGAGGCAACCATAAGTATTTATCCTTAGCAGTGTATCTCTGCGAACTATGTATCTATCCGTAGGCTAACCTGAGATTTTGGAAATAAAAGTAAAATTGTAGTTTTTGTTACAAAATTTTAGAGTGATTAGTGGTATTTAACATGGGGCAAGAAATTCTCTAGCGAAAATTAGTTGATTTTGGCTGTGAGCTTGGAAAAGGAGGCGTAGCAGTGTCAAAATCTAAACTACTGGCTGATGATGGTACTGAGCCAAGCTAAGGGCATTGTTTTCGCCAATCTTGAAGAAGGTGCTACGCCCTGCTTTGTTCAAATCCACTTCAGATTGGTGTAAAAAAGTAATCGATAATTGTGTGTTTTGGTGTTACCCTGCACAACAGCAAAAGCAAAAGGTAAAAGAAATTAGTAAACAATCACTCTGAGGATTTAAACTTTTGCCTAATGACTTTTGAATTGTGATTTTTTGAGGATATCTGTCATAGTTATGGCGAAACGCTACGTCCGTGTTCAAACTTCCAAAGGACAGATTTACTACGGCTTATTACAACTAAACCGCAGTGTGATTGTTCTAGATGCACCGCCTTGGTTACAAGGTCAACCAACTGAGACTGAGTTAAGTCCAGACGGTTATCAGCTTTTGGCTCCTTGTGCTCCTTCAAAAGTGGTAGCTGTGGGAAAAAATTATGTGAAACACGCAGCTGAAATGGAGTCAGAAGTTCCTAAAGAACCGCTGATCTTTCTAAAGCCATCAACTGCGGTTATTCCAGCGGAGACACAAATTTGGTATCCGCCACAAACGCAAAGGATGGATTATGAAGGGGAGTTAGCTTTAATTATTGGCGATCGCACCATCGATTGCACCCCCCAACAAGCACAGGCAAAAATTTGGGGCTACACCATAGCCAACGATGTGACGGCAAGGGATTTACAAAAGCGAGACAATCAATGGACAAGAGCCAAAGGATTTGATACCTTCTGTCCTTTAGGCCCTTGGATTGTGCGAGAATTGACTCCAGGCGCTCGATTGCAGACTTTTGTTAATGATGACCCACAGCCCGTACAATCGGCTTCTGTGGAGGAAATGGTTTTTAGTCCCGATCAATTGGTATCTTACATTTCCCAAGTTATGACTTTACTACCTGGGGATGTGGTTTTAACTGGCACTCCATCGGGAATTGGGCCTTTGCAAATAGGCGATCGCGTTCGTGTTGAAATTGAAGGAATTGGTTACTTAACTAACACAGTAATTCAAAGACCAATAATGAATTCCATCAATGTTTCTGAAAGCAACAAAAACGACTAACGAATTTGCATATAAACAGCTTCAGAAATTGTGGGAATCTCCGCATAGCGTCCCATTACGGATTGAACTACTGAGTAGAAAAATGCTGCCACAACTCCTAAAAAGATTGTGGTCATGAGAGTTTGCATCGCAAAGGAATTAATGCCTAAAACAGGAGCTAAAATGACCCCAAGAATTAAACCGCACAGAGATAGCACAATTCCAATTAGAATTGCTTGCAAGGTGTTAAACCGAATAAAATGAGCAATATTTTCGTTCCTCACCACCAAAAAATACAAGGCTAAAA